>NZ_JAMPOL010000015.1:0-152234 GCF_028480325.1 Providencia sp. PROV182
TTTATTTTACCAAGCGATGATTTATTAAACAAAAAACATAAAATAACTACATTTTGTTGAAATTACGACCTACAAACTATCAAATTCAGTTGCGAATTCGGCTACCTTTTCCCAATTAGTATATTCAACTTCTGTTTTTGGGTCGGTTGGGCCATCTGTCATTTTCATAATTAGGCGGATCATCATTCTATCAAACCATGTATAACGAGGGTAAAACAGTGCTCCGGCAAAAACAGATTTCAATGTTGGCTTCCAAGGGCACGCTTCTAAAAACTTCCGCGTATATGCGTTAGTTTCTACTGTATTCTTACCTTCTTTTCTTGCCGTCAAATTTACAGCAAAAAAACCTGTTTTCATTGAGTTCAATTGATTTTGATGGGAGGTCACAAAACGTTGTAGTTTTTTATTGAAATGCCCATAACGAATGGATGCTCCTACCAATACTTTATCGTAACCTGATAAATTAAGCTGTTGGTCAGTATTTAAATCACGAATATCGCATTCACGACCTGAATTCCTCAGTTGTTCTGCTATTTTTAAAATAATTTTTTTAGTTTGCCCATCCGTACTGGAATGTAAAAGTAAATAGCTCATTATTGTTCCTAGATTATTATCATTTCTATATAGGTAATATTATTTATTAGTTGCGCTCGACTATTCACGCCAAAAAGTGGGAGTCAGTAACACTAATAAAGTGAAAACCTCTAAGCGCCCAAATAACATAGTCACCACTAGAATCCATTTCCCAGCTGGATTCATTGATGTGAAGTTATCTGCGACAGTCCCAAGACCTGGTCCCAAGTTATTGAGTGTGGTCGCTATTGCTGAGAACGCAGAAAACTCATCAACACCTGTTGCGATCAGCAATAATAAGCTAACAACAAAAACAAGTGCATAGGCAGAAAAGAACCCCCAAACGGCTTCAATTATTCTTTCTGGTAATGCTCTTTGCCCCAGTTTGATTGTGTAGACTGCATTAGGATGAACTAAGCGTTTTAACTCACGCGAACCTTGTAAGAAAAGTAACAAGATACGAATAACTTTTAACCCACCACCTGTCGAGCCTGCACACCCCCCAACAAATGCGGCACATAATAGAAGCATTGGTAAGAAAAGAGGCCATCCCGAAAAGCTATCCGTTGTAAAACCAGCCGTCGTTGCCATTGAAACAACTTGGAAGAAGGCTTGGTCAAGCGTTTGACCAAAACTACTATAAACAGAATGAAACATAAGCACTAAAGTACAAATGACCACTAAGACAAATTGGAAACTTATGAACATTCTAAATTCGGGATCGCGCCAATAAATTCCCAAACTACGTCCGGTTAATACAGCAAAGTGCAAACCGAAGTTACAACCAGAGATAATCAGGAAAATACCAATAATAGTGTTAATCGCAGGGCTGTTGAAATAACCAATACTGGCATCATGAGTTGAAAACCCACCGATAGCAATGGTTGAAAAGCTGTGAGAAATGGCATCAAAAACATCCATTCCGGCTATCCATAAAGCCACCGCACAAGCAATTGTGAGTAGTACATAGATAAGCCATAATGTTTTTGCCGTCTCTGCAATACGAGGGCGCATTTTATTGTCTTTCAAAGGACCCGGCATTTCTGCGCGGTATAGCTGCATTCCCCCAACGCCCAAAAGCGGTAAGATTGCAACAGCGAGTACAATTATCCCCATCCCCCCAAGCCATTGAAGCATTTGCCGATAAAACAAAATAGCTTTGGGCAAGGAATCAAGCCCTGTTAGCGTTGTCGCACCAGTTGTAGTCAAGCCTGAAAAAGATTCAAAAAAAGCATCAGTTACCGAAAGATTGGGCCTTTCCGAAAAAATAAACGGCAATGCCCCAACGCTTCCCAGCACAGTCCAAAATAAAACAACAATAAGAAAACCTTCTTTTGCTTTAAGTTCGTGCCGGCTATTACGGGTTGGTAGCCACAAAAAAAGGCCAATTAGCAAAGCCGTGACAAAAGTCTGGCTAAAAGCTCGCCCTGCACCATCACGATAAATTAGCGCAACAATACCAGGAATAACCATGGTAAAAGAAAAGATGATGACAAGCAGCCCGACTATACGGGTTATTGCACGAAAATGCATTCGGCAGGTTCCTTGATAAAACTGTTTACTATTCCGATTCTGGCGTGAGCGTTAAGGCTCCACGACTTACATCGCGTAATTTATCATTGACCTCCTGCTCAAGAGTAGCAGGAATTGCAATTTGTAAAGAGACAGTTTCATTATAATCACTGTGCAAAACCGTGCCATTCACTTGAACAAGCAGTTGTTCAATTGCATTAATCAATGAATAGTCACACTCTAAGTTAAAGATTTTTTGTGGTACTTTTGTCTTTGTGGGTAATATTTTTAATGCTTGCTGGGCACCATTTCCATAGGCTTTAACGAGCCCCCCCGTCCCTAGCTTTATTCCACCAAAATAACGCACGACGACACAGGTAACCTCCCCTAGGTTGCTACCTAATAGTTGCGCCATAATGGGCTTTCCTGCTGTTCCTGTCGGTTCCCCGTCATCAGAGAACCCTAACTTTTGTGAATCATCAGGCCGGCCAGCAACAAATGCCCAGCAATGGTGCCGGGCATCTGGGTATTGAGTTTTAATTGATTGAATATAATCTTTTGCCGCTTCAATACCATCTGTATGAGCTAAATACGTAATAAATTGGCTTTTTTTGATCTCTTCTGTAAAAGAAATAGTTTCAGCCGGTATTAAATAAGGTTTCATTAACGTAAATGTAAGTCTCGAGTCATATTTTCAATACGATTTGCGTGGATCACAATATTATCTTCAATACGAATACCACCGTAAGGTTTGAAGAACTCGATTTTATCCCAATTAAAGTGCTGGCTAAACTCCCCATTTCTCCATTCAGATAATAGAGATTCAATGAAGTAGAGCCCAGGCTCGATAGTTAACACCATTTTAGGTTCTAAAACACGAGTACAACGCAAGAATGGATACATTTTAGGAGCCGCGAGATGTGTACCACTGTCATCTTGCATAAAACCAGCAGCATCATGGACTTGTAAACCAAGCGGATGCCCTAAACCGTGAGGCAAAAATGGCGTTGTTAAACCACTTTCCACCATTGACTCTTCACTAATACCTTTAATAATATCATGTTTAGTCAGTATCTTAGCAATTCTATGATGCATATCTACATGATAGTCTGTGTAGCGTACACCCGCCTTGATTGTATCAATTAAAGCGAGCTGTTCCGTATTGACATCCGCAACTAATTCAGCAAATTCATCTTTCCCTTTTGCAGCATAAGTTCTCGTAATATCAGCAGCATAACCGTTATATTCAGCACCTGCATCAATAAGAAAGCTGCGTAATTCGTTCGGTACCGTTTGCTGTAGTTTAGTGTAATGCAATACAGCTGCATTTTCATTCAGTGCAACAATGTTACCATAAGGGACATTGGTATCTCGATGCCCGGTTGATTGTAAATAACTGATATTAATATCAAACTCACTCATTCCTGCGCGAAATGCTTCAAGAGCAGCGAGGTGCCCATTTACAGCCATTTTTTGCGCTTCACGCATGCAGTAAAGTTCATAATCTGTTTTATAAGAACGATGATAATGATAGTAATCTAAAACAGGTTTGGGATTGATATTATGTAGCGAAATCCCTAATGACTCAGCCCTTGCAGTTGCAGAACCAATATAAGCCACATTTTCTTTCGGTAGACTTGCTAGGAAGGTTTTAATGTCATCTGCATTTTTTAAATGGATTAACTCAATATCTTTGGTCCAAAAACTGTTCGGCAGTGGTTCAACACTATGCCAATAATCAACAGGTGAATAAAACCATAGCTTAGGCTTATTTACGCCATCAACTAATAACCATGAATGTGGAACATCAGTAACAGGCACCCACGCTTTGAAATGAGGATTAACTTTAAAAGGATAGTCGCTATCGTCAAGAAAGATGCGTAGGGGTTCACCCGAATGAATCAATATGGCATCTAATTTGCTGCGCTGTAAAACTTGCTGAGTTCTGTTTTGTAACGTTTTAATGTGTTCAGCGTAGAGTGCAGTCAGTTTTTCCATTTCTTTCAACCTTTCAGCATTAATTAGAAAAATCAAGCTTACCACGTTCTGTTATTAACGGATATGCACTCTGTTGCAAACCATCATTAATCAATTGATATATAATACCTTTATCATTTAAATCATTAATTATTTCGCTTAATTGCTGTGACCAACCTTCCATTTTTGTTATTAAAAGTTTGCAATTAATTAACATTCTAGTCACACTCACCTTATCTGGTCGTACCAGATAACACTACCACGTAGAGGAGAGCAGAATGCTTTATCAAAGTGACACTATCTATATTCAATGGTTGAAACAAGGGATTGCAGAACTGGTTTTTAACTCACCAGGGCCAATTAATAAATTGGATACCCACACCGTTGCTTCACTTGATGAAGCCGTGTCTGTTCTTGAGCAACAAACCGAGCTGCAAGGTGTAATTTTCCGTTCTGATAAACCCGCTTTTATTGTTGGCGCTGATATCAAAGAATTTCTTTCACTCTTTGAAGCGTCAAAAGAAACACTAAGCGATTGGTTGCACTACGCTAATAGTATTTTTAATCGCATTGAAGACCTACCTGTTCCAACGATTTGTGCCATTAATGGCTATGCATTAGGTGGTGGCTGTGAATGCATTTTATCCACTGATTTTCGCATCGCTTCACCTGATGCTCGAATTGGGCTTCCTGAAACAAAACTTGGGATCATGCCTGGCTTTGGTGGGTCCGTTCGGCTTCCTCGATTAATTGGTTTGGATAGCGCATTAGAAATTATTACTGCGGGTAAAGATGTCGATGCCTCGCAAGCTTTAAAACTAGGCCTTGTTGACGCGGTTGTTAATACAGAAGCTCTCGCACAGTCAGCGCTGCAAGTCATTGAATCTGCAATTGCTGGGGCCTTCAATTGGCATAAAAAACGTCAACCTAAGCTTAGCCCTCTACAATTGAAACCTATTGAGCAAACGATGAGTTTCAATGTCGCTAAGGGGATGGTGTACAAGGTTGCAGGCAAACACTATCCAGCGCCTATGACTGCTGTAAATACGATTGAAAAGGCAGCAAATTGCACTCGTGATGAAGCCTTGAAGCATGAAACAGCTGCATTTGTTCCTCTAGCGCATAGTGATGTTGCACGTGCGTTAGTGAATATTTTTCTAAATGACCAACAAGTTAAGTCAAACAGTAAAAAAATCGCACAACATGTTGATATTCCAACGCATGCTACCGTATTAGGTGCAGGGATTATGGGCGGAGGCATTGCATATCAATCTGCCAGTAAAGGCGTACCTGTCTTAATGAAGGATATTAATGTTAAGTCATTAGACTTAGGGATTGAAGAAGCACAAAAGCTATTAAATAATCAATTTGAGCGTGGGAAAATCACCGCAGCGAAAATGGCGGCAACCTTATCATCTATTCATCCCTCATTATCTTACAACGGGGTGGAAAATAGCCAAATCGTCGTTGAAGCCGTTGTTGAGAACCCGAAAGTCAAAGCCGCTGTATTATCTGAAGTTGAGTCCTTAGTAACAAGTGAAACTATACTGGCTTCAAATACATCAACTATTCCAATTTCAACCCTCGCAAAATCACTAAAACGCCCAGAAAATTTCTGCGGTATGCACTTTTTTAACCCAGTGCATCGGATGCCATTAGTTGAAATTATCCGAGGAGAACAAACTTCTGATAACACTGTTGCCAAGGTTGTTGCCTACGCCAATAAAATGGGGAAAACCCCTATTGTTGTCAATGACTGCCCTGGCTTCTTTGTTAACCGGGTACTTTTTCCTTATTTTGCGGGCTTTAACTTACTGCTACAAGATGGAGCTGACTTTAGAGAAATAGACAAAGTCATGGAAAAAGAGTTTGGCTGGCCAATGGGGCCTGCTTATCTTCTTGATGTTGTTGGTATTGATACTGCTTTTCATGCAGAGCAAGTTATGGCTCAAGGTTTTCCTGAACGAATGGGGAAAAAAGGCAAAAATGCCATCGATGTGATGTATGAACAACAACGATTTGGTCAAAAGAATGGCCAAGGGTTTTATCAATATGAAAAAGATAAAAAGGGGAAACCGAAAAAAATTAATGACCCTAGGGCTGATGAATTACTTGCTACTATTTGCCCAACAAAGCGCACTTTCACCAAAGAAGAAATTATTGCTCGAATGATGGCTCCTATGATTAACGAAGTTGTTCGTTGCTTAGAGGAAGGTATTATTCAAAGCCCTTCAGATGCAGATATTGCTTTAGTTTATGGTTTAGGCTTTCCACCATTCAGAGGAGGGGTGTTCTGCTATTTAGATACCTTAGGCAGCCAGTCTTACTTAAAAACGACGGAATCTTTACAGCATTTAAGTCCTCTATATCATGCGCCTAATGGCTTAAAAGAAAAAGCGGCTACCAATGCAAGATATTACCCACAGCCACCTGTAGTGGCGATTGATGTCAAAAAAGTTGCGAGAGGTTAATTTTATGGAAAATGTCGTCATTATTGATGGAATACGTACACCAATGGGCCGTTCAAAAGGTGGGGTATTTCGCCATATTAGAGCTGAAGACCTTTCTGCACACCTCATGAATGCGATTTTTGAACGTAATCCAAACGCAAGTAACAAAGAATTGGATGACATCATCTGGGGTTGTGTTCAGCAAACACTGGAGCAAGGGTTTAATATTGCTAAAAACGCAGCATTACTCACGGATATACCTCATACGGTTCCTGCCGTTACAGTAAATCGCCTTTGTGGTTCATCAATGCAAGCAATACATGATGCGAGCCGGTTAATTATGACGGGTGATGCAAAATCAGTACTCATTGGTGGAGTGGAGCATATGGGTCACGTACCAATGACTCATGGTATAGATTTCAACCCTAAACTGACTTTACGAGTTGCTAAAGCCGCAGGCGCTATGGGACTGACCGCTGAAATGCTGGCCAAAATGTATAAAATTAGCAGGGAAGAGCAAGATGCATTTGCATTAAGGTCTCACCAGCTTGCAGCCCTAGCAACGGAAAAAGGGAAGTTCAATAACGAGATCGTTCCAATTAATGGCCATGATGCCACAGGTAACCTCATTTCAGTAAATTATGATGAAGTGATTCGCTTTGATGCAAGCTTGCAAGGTTTAGCGGCTCTTCGCCCTGCCTTCGACCCTGTTAGTGGGACGGTGACCGCAGGTAATTCATCTGCTCTATCTGACGGTGCGTCCGCGATGCTACTGACCAGCGAAAGTTATGCCACTCAGCAAGGAATTAAACCTCGAGCTAAAATACGCGCAATGGCCGTTGTTGGCTGTGACCCATCAATCATGGGATTTGGGCCTGTGCCAGCAAGTGAGCTCGCTTTAAAGCGAGCAGGACTAACTTTAAATGATATTGATATTATTGAATTAAATGAAGCTTTTGCGGCACAATCTATTGCATGTCTAAAAGGCTTGAAGCTATCAGAAAACCAATTAGATGATAAAGTAAATCTCAGCGGAGGGGCTATTGCACTTGGCCACCCTTTGGGATGCTCAGGAGCAAGAATTTCAACAGCTTTGCTTAATCATTTAGAACAAAACGATAAACAGTTTGGTTTAGCCACCATGTGTATCGGGTTCGGCCAAGGTATAGCCACAATTATCGAACGAGTTTAACAATTTATTTTTAGTTTTCGCAAACATTGTATTTTGTCGATGTTCCCGCCTAGTCAGGGGCGGGTTTTTTTTGCCTCTTTCTAGCCGAATATCCACAACAAGTTTAACCCTCATAGTTCGGGTTGTAGGTAGGTGGCAAATGAATGAGACCCTACGAGCATACAAAAGTATGTGACTAGGGCGAATGAATGAAGCCAACCCCCCGACAATTTGAACTGGCCTGTTTTCACGCAAAAGCCATAACAAGTTTAACCCTCATAGTTCGAATTGTAGGTAGGCGGCAAATGAATGAGACCCTACGAGCATACAAAAGTATGTGACTAGGGCGAATGAATGAAGCCAACCCCCCGACAATTTGAACTGGCCTGTTTTCACGCAAAAGCCATAACAAGTTTAACCCTCATAGTTCGAATTGTAGGTAGGCGGCAAGTGAATGAGCCCCTAGGAGCATACAAAAGTATGTGACTAGGGCGAATGAATGAAGCCAACACCCCTACAATTCAAACTAGGACGGGTTAAATGAATTCATAAGCATCACCGAATAACTGCTCCGGTTTACCTCCGCGCTCATTACAAAACCGTTCTCTAGCTATTTTCGCCATTTCAAAACGGCCTGCAATATAGATATCATGGCCTGATAAGTCACCGAAATCTTCTAGCACTGCACTCAGAACCGTTCCTGTTCTGCCTCGCCATAGTTCATCTGGTTGCTCTACAACTGGTGTGATCTTTAAATTAGGATAGTTTTCACTAAGGGCCTGTAATTCGCCAAGATCGTATAAGTGTTCCAATTGACGCCCCCCCCAATAGAAAGTGATATCACGATTCGGGTTTTCAGCTAAAGCCGCAAGCAATACTGAGTGGGTATAGGAAAAACCTGTCCCACCAGCAATTAAGATCATGGCATTACTGCTATTTTCTCGAAACCAAGCTTTACCATGTGGGATGTCGATATCAATACGTTTTTGATCCAAAATTCTATCCATTACTGCCATTGCATATAGATTGATTTCAGAAGCACCGATATGTAACTCAATAGTTTCTTTATTGTGAGGAGTTGAAGCCATTGAAAATGGTCGTTTGTCACGCTCATCCATCACGACCATTAAATATTGGCCTGCTTTAAAATGAAAAGGACCATCTGGCAACAAAATCACCCGATAAACCGTATCCGTGATAGATTCAACAGATGTTACTTTACAGCTTAAAGTTGCCATGGTTTCCCTCTTATTTTTTGTCAAAAATATTTAATTGTTCCCAAATATCATCAATGCGAGATTTAACGCTCTCTGTCATTACGATAGGACGCCCCCACTCACGATCTGTCTCACCCGGCCATTTATTGGTGGCATCAAGCCCCATTTTTGAACCCAGCCCAGACACAGGGGAAGCGAAGTCGAGATAATCTATTGGTGTGTTTTCCATCATCACGGTGTCACGGGCAGGATCCATCCGAGTTGTAATTGCCCAGATAACATCTTTCCAGTCCCGTGCATTAATATCGTCATCACAAACAATAACAAACTTAGTGTACATGAATTGGCGCAGGTATGACCAGACTCCCATCATGACTCTTTTAGCATGTCCTGCATATTGTTTTTTCATTGTTACGACGGCAAGACGATACGAGCACCCTTCAGGAGGAAGATAAAAATCAACAATTTCAGGAAATTGTTTTTGAAGAATGGGAACAAGGACTTCGTTTAACGCTTCCCCTAATACTGCGGGCTCATCTGGTGGCCTTCCCGTATAAGTTGAATGATAAATTGCATCACGACGCTGAGTCACATGAGTCACAGTAAATACCGGGAAACTGTCTATTTCATTATAATAACCGGTATGGTCACCATAAGGACCTTCGGGAGCCATTTCACCTGGCTCAATATACCCTTCTAAAATAATTTCAGCGCCAGCGGGAACTTCAAGGTCATTCGATATGCATTTAACAACCTCGGTTTTATTACCACGTAATAACCCCGCAAAAGCATATTCTGACAATGTGTCAGGGACTGGTGTTACCGCGCCTAAAATGGTTGCTGGGTCTGCACCCAGGGCGACTGCAACAGGAAATTTTTCACCGGGATGCGCTTGGCACCATTCTTGAAAATCCAGAGCGCCACCGCGATGAGACAACCAACGCATAATAACTTTGTTTTTTCCAAGAACTTGCTGACGATAAATACCTAAGTTTTGCCTTTCTTTATGTGGGCCTTTAGTCACTGTCAGCCCCCATGTAATTAAAGGAGCGGCATCTTCAGGCCAACAATGCATAACTGGGATTTTTGTAAGGTCAACGTCTTCACCGGCCCAAATTTGTTCCTGACAAGGCGCAGAGCTTAGCCGTTTTGCAGGCATATTTAGCACTTGCTTGAATTTTGGTAGTTTATCGAAAAGGTCACGAAAGCCTTTCGGAGGATCAGGCTCTTTTAGGAAAGCAAGTAATTTGCCTACATCATGTAAAGCTTTTATGTCTTCTTGCCCCATCCCCATCGCAACACGTTTAGTTGTTCCAAACAGGTTACACAAGACAGGCATGTTATAGCCTTTGGGATTTTCAAATAATAGGGCCGGCCCCCCTGCTCTTAGTGTGCGATCTGCAATTTCAGTCATTTCCAAATAGGGGTCGACTTCCATTGTAATGCGTTTTAGCTCGCCTTGCTTCTCAAGTTGCGAGATGAAATCTCTAAGGTCACGGTATTTCATTATCTTCTTTTACTGTTACAGGGGGAGTCCCATTATAAGACGTCCGGCCAAGGTTACAAGTTGCTGTCTAAAGCACTTAAAAATCAATCTTTTTCTGGTTTAGTATACCATTTTACTGGCAATCAAAAGGGACTAATTTTTCTAATAGTAATGTATTAAATTGCTCTGAGAATGTTTTATTATGCTGAAATAGTTTAAAACCTTCATCTTTTCCGCTGAAATAATGAAGTTCATTACCTTTAATTTGTAACCCACTTCCTTCCCTGAGCGCAACAACAACTTCATGAGGATTAATCACACAAAATTCTTGTAATCGTTCATCACGAGTTTCGCCCATATGACCAGAAATATGAGCATCAATATAATGAGGGTTAATTTGTAATGGAAATAGCCCCAGAGATGGCATAATTGCAGCATTACTAACAGGCATATCATTCGTAGTACGGATACTTGGAGTTGCTACATTGCATCCTGCACTCCAGCCGATATATGGCACACCACGCTCACGAACCGCACGTTGAATCGCAACTATCAACCCGTTCTCGTGTAGGCATTTATTCAACCACCAAGTGTTACCACCACTCACAAGAATACATTCTGCCTGCTCAATCGCTTCCACAGGACTAGAAAAGTGCTCAATAGACGTAACTTTTATTCCCAACGCATCTGAAAGCTGTTCTGCTCTTTCGTCATGTGAACCGCGAAGAACTGCATACGGAACCAAAACTGCTGACTTTATGTTCTTACGAACAATCATTTCTTTGATTCGAGGTAAGGCGTAGCTGAGCCATACCGGGTTGCCTGGTAGCTTACCGTTACTCAACAAAAAGATATCCATTATGTCTCCTACTGATTTGTTTTTTGCATTACAGTTATCATAAGACTATATTCGGTTAATATAGACCTAAGAATATCAATAATATGGTGCTGCTCTTCATTAGTCACATTGTTATGTCGTAATTTGTTATCATAAACATAGTTTTGTCAGATGGAATTCAAAAAAATGGAAAAATGGTATTTGCTTTATTGCAAACGCGGCCAAATTGAACGGGCTATGGAGCATTTAAACCGACAGAATGTTGTTTGTATGACGCCCATGACTGAAATGGAAAAGGTGGTTAGAGGGAAAAGGGCGACAGTGCAAGAAGCCCTGTTTCCAAACTACTTATTTGTGAAATTTGATCATAATGAAATTCATACGACAACCATCCAATCAACAAGAGGGGTTAGCCATTTTATTCGTTTTGGCCAGTTTCCGACGGAAGTCCCCGAAGAAATTATTGAGCTATTACAACAAACCCCCGTTAGTTATTCCGTCGCACCAGATATACCAAAACATGGCGACCAAGTGACAATTACCGAAGGTATTTTCGCGGGAGTACAAGCTATTTTTGATGAGCCTAATGGAGAGTATCGTTCTATTCTTTTACTGAATATTTTAAATAAAAGTGTACCTAAAGTGGTTGATAATACGCAATTTAAAAAAAATACAGATTGAACGCTTTAAGCAATCAAAAGCCCTTCTTAAAGGGCTTTTGACCTTTTTGCATTGCAAATTAAAGATAATTTAATGCAAATCAAGACTCTTCTTTTTCTTCTTCCTCTACCTCTTCTTGCCGGTTTCTACCTTTACCAACATAGAAATTGGATAGTAAAACTCCGAGCTCGAAAAGCAAATACATTGGAACAGCAAGCAAAGTTTGAGAGAGTACATCTGGCGGCGTTAAAAACATCCCAACGATAAATGCCCCAACTAAAATATAAGGACGTTTACGTTTCAGGGATTCCGGTGTAGTCACGCCTGTCCAACACAGTAAAATAATTGCAATAGGTACTTCAAATGCCGCACCAAAAGCCATGAATAATGTCATGACGAAACTAAGATATTTACTGATATCGGGAATAAAGTTAACGCTATCTGGGGTCGTTTTAACAAAGAAACCAAATGCGAGGGGAAAAACAACGAAGTAGGCAAATGCCATTCCCAAATAAAACAAGAAACTACTTGAAACAAGCAAAGGCAACATGAGTTTGCGTTCATGCTTGTATAAGGCAGGTGCAATAAAAGCCCAAATTTGATAGAGAATAACCGGTATCGATACAAAAACCGAAACCATCATTGTCAATTTAATTGGGGTAAAGAATGTTGACGCCACATCTGTCGCACTCATTTGCGAACCTACTGGTAGCTTATCAATCAAAGGGGCTGCTACCAGCCGATAGATATCATTTGAAAAATAAGCAAGCGCAGCAAAAACAATTAAAACTGTAATTAAACAGTTTAACAGCCGTTTGCGAAGTTCAATGAGGTGGCTAATAAGTGGTTGTGTATCATTTACAGCCATGTGTTATTTTTCACTTTCAGTTTGATTAGAGTTTTTTACTTTAGCATCGAGTGATTCTACTGTTTTCACCGCGACTGAATCTTCTGGCTTTTCATCCTCAACAACAGCCGCCATTTTAGCAGCATGCTCAGGGTTTGGATCAGACTCTTCAGGTGGCTGCTGAGTATTATCTTTCGCTTCCTTTACAGCACTATCGTAACTGTCAGTGATCTCTTTTGCTTTGTTTAACTCTGTTTCAATATCATTGGTTGTCGCTTGGTAATCGCTTTTAAGCGATTGTGCCGCTGTACGCAGTTCTTCCATTGACTGCTTAAGTTCAGGAGAAAGCGCTTCTAAATTAGCTTTTTCTTCCACCTTTTTCAGCGTTTCTTGCAGCTCCTGCAGCTTTAACTCTTGCGATAACTCGTTTTGTACATTTGCAGCCATAGAGCGCATCGCACGGATCCACCCAGCGACAGTTCTCACTGCCACTGGTAACCGCTCAGGGCCTAATACAACGAGACCAATAACTGCAATAAGCAACAGTTCACTAAAACCTATGTCAAACACGGTTTAACCCTGCTCTTTGTTTTTGCTCTCAACTGGGCTTTCTTTCTTTTCAGCAGCCTGTTGTTCAGTAATATTTTTAGGTGCGAAGTCAGCATCTTGCTTTTCTTGTTCTGCTTTTGCTTTTTCGTCATCGTTCATTGCTTTTTTAAAGCCTTTGAGTGACTCACCCAAATCTGAGCCTAAAGAACGCAATTTTTTGGTGCCGAAAATTAAAATAATAAGTAAGGCAATGATAATGAGCTGCCAAGGACTACCGAAAGCAGCCATTGCAATAGTTGATTCCATTGTTAATACCTCTATATAGTTTTGGGATCAATTGTTATTAGATCTATTATATACAACCAACACAAAATACGGAAATGTTCACAGCCTTATAAACTTGTCGCAAAACAAAGTTTACTTAATTTCCGCCGGTTTTACACCAACCAAACAACCAAGACAGTGCACCTGCCACCATAAATACAATTCCAAACGGTGTGAGATTAGAAATGAGGAATAGAGTCCCACAGAGAATAAATGTAGCACCGATACCTAAAAGGTACTGAGATTTACGCTGCTTATTACGCTGACTTTTCAGTTGCTGAGTTAGTTGATCGATATTTGATTGTAAGTACTTATGCTGCCGTAATGCACCATAAATTAAATCCGGTATTTCAGGCATTTTTTCTGCCCAATAAGGTGCTTTTTCTTTTAATGCCTGAGTAATTGCAGGTATCCCTACTTGGCTATGAACCCAGTCCTCTAGAAATGGTTTTGCGGTTTTCCAGAGATCAAGCTGTGGGTAAAGCTGCCGTCCTAGGCCTTCTACATACAATAATGTTTTTTGTAATAATACCAACTGTGGTTGAACTTCCATGTTGAAACGACGTGCTGTATTAAATAAATTCAATAATACTTGCCCAAACGAAATTTCAGCTAATGGTTTTTCAAAAATAGGCTCACATACGGTACGGATAGCAAACTCAAAGTCTTCCACATTTGTGTCTGAAGGAACCCAGCCGGAGTCAACGTGCAGTTCTGCTACCTTACGATAATCACGATTAAAAAAAGCAATGAAGTTTTCTGCCAAATAACGCTTATCTTCTTTGTTTAATGAGCCGACTATCCCACAGTCTATCCCTATGTATTTAGGGTCCTCTGGATGATCGTAACTAACAAAGATATTTCCTGGATGCATGTCAGCATGGAAAAAGCTGTCGCGGAAAACCTGTGTAAAGAAGACTTTAACACCACGCTCTGCCAGCAGTTTCATATTCGTTCCCTGCGCTTTAAGCGCAGTAATATCGGAAACTGGGATCCCGTAGATACGCTCCATCACCATCACGTTTTCACGGCAATAATCTGGATATACCTCTGGTATATACAGCATGGCGCTATTTTCAAAGTTACGACGAAGCTGAATGGCATTTGCCGATTCACGGAGCAAATTCAGCTCATCGATCAAGGTTTTTTCGTATTCACGCACGACTTCTTTGGGTCTTAATCGCCGCCCATCTGGCAGCAAAGGAACCCAATTTGCAATGCGATACATTAACTTAATATCAGCTTTAATAATTGGCAGAATATCAGGGCGAATAACCTTGATGACAACATCTTTACCATTTTCTTTTAACGTTGCGGTATGCACCTGAGCAATAGACGCAGAAGCTAAAGCTTGTTCATCGAAGTCATCAAACCACTGTTCTAAAGGCCCTTCGAGAGATTCCTCAATATAGCCTCGTGCCAGTTTGCCATCAAAACTTGCCACTTTGTCTTGTAATAATGACAATTGATCTGCGATTGCAGGTGGAAAAAGATCTCGGCGAGTCGATAGCATTTGGCCAAATTTGATCCAAACTGGCCCGAGTTCTTGAAGGGCGAGACGAAGCCTTTCGCCCAATGTTTTGTCTTTATGCTTATTTTTAATCCAAAAGAAACCTAAGCGACCTATTCTTAATGGTAACGTTAGTTTAGTTTTGGGGATTAACTCATCTAATCCGTAAGAGAGAAAAACCCGAATAATGAAGTAAAGTCGTTTTATTTCACCGGGTGTCATTCTTCTCCTCCAACTGGCTTAAACGTAGCTCAAGTGCACTCATTGAATTTTCTACTTGCTCAACTTCATCACTAAAATGAGCAAGTTCAAGCTGGCTAGGCGCCATCTTCCATTCTTCAATTATTGCGTCTTTGATATACATTTTTTGCCGTTTTACTAAATGAGATGCAAGACAAGCACCTTTATTCAGGAACTTGCTAAGACCTTCTGCCGCAACATCACCAATGTAAGGTGATAGATAATGAGCAGGATTCCAAATTGCTAAGTCAAGTAAAGAAGACCAGTGCTGTACAATTTGCATATCCCCTTCAATCACGATATCACCACGATTGATAAGTTGAGATAATTGCTGTTTGTCTTTCAATTTAACTAGCGTAAAGATGGATGTTTTAATGGTACAGTCCGCAGGCTCAACCCACTGGCTTAACACATCAACATGATTTTCAGCAAAAACGAGTGTTAACGTTTTATTCAGTTCTTTAAGTTCAATAGCCATAACCTTGCCGGCCAAGCGCATTCTAGCTGGCTGTAGAACTTTTTCTTTAAACAACATGTGGTTAAGAGTGGTTTCCATCAATGCTGTTATCAAAGAATACAAAACTGTATTTTGATTTTCGGTATGTGTTGATGGTGCTTCCATCTTAGAATTTAAACCCTTTATGCAATGCGACAATTCCACCTGTCATATTAGTGTACGTCACCTGTTCAAACCCTGCATTTTCCATCATACCTTTTAGTGTTTCTTGGTTTGGATGCATACGGATTGACTCGGCTAAATAGCGATAGCTATCGGGATCATTAACGATCGCCTGACCAATACGAGGGAGTATA
Source organism: Providencia sp. PROV182 (assembly GCF_028480325.1). Taxonomy (NCBI): domain Bacteria; kingdom Pseudomonadati; phylum Pseudomonadota; class Gammaproteobacteria; order Enterobacterales; family Morganellaceae; genus Providencia; species Providencia sp. PROV182. The sequence continues at coordinate 16,168 of NZ_JAMPOL010000015.1, forward strand.
TGGAATGAATAGGCATCATAAGCTTTATTCAGTGGCTCAATAATTGGCTTAGAGAACTCTAACACCAATAAGCGCCCACCCGGCTTTAACACTCGGAACATAGAGCGTAGCGCTTTGTCTTTATCGGTGACATTACGCAAACCAAAAGAGATAGTAATGCAATCAAAATAGTTATCAGGGAATGGCAGTTCTTCTGCATTGGCTTGTACATAATTAACATTACCAACAATGCCTAGGTCACGTAATTTCTCACGCCCCATTTTTAGCATTGAATCATTAATATCTGCGAGTATGACCTCACCTTTTTCACCGACTAAACGTGAAAATTTAGCGGTTAAGTCACCCGTTCCACCTGCAAGGTCAAGTACTCGTTGATTACGACGCACCCCACTCGCTTCAATGGTAAAACGCTTCCAAATACGATGGATACCGAATGACATCAAATCATTCATTAAGTCATATTTTGATGCTACTGAGTGAAAAACATTCGCTACTAGGCCAGCTTTATCTTCTTTGCCGACAGTACGGAAACCGAAATCAATGGTTTCTTTAGTTGGTTCAGTCATTTCTCTTATGCCTGCTTATCATTCAAACTTTTGTAGGAAGTGTAACAGTCTTTGGGCCAAAACCCTATCAGAAGTCTAAGATTCCGCACAATTAGACGTATCTGATCGCTCAACCAATTGGGGTTGGATAGGTTGTTTAATTTCGACCCCAAGCTCTTTAAAACTTTCCGCCTGGCTAATTAAATTTCCACGCCCTTCGGCAAGGCGTTTCATTGCCGATAGGTAAGTATTATTTGCTTTATCAAGACTGGTGCCTAAAACCTGCATATCATCCACAAACAAGCGCAGCTTGTCATACATTTTCGCTGCTCTATTTGCTATCTCCTGGGCATTTTGCCCTTGGCGTTCATACCGCCAAATATTATTAATTGTCCTCACCGCCACTAACAATGTCGAAGGACAAACTAACATAATATTCTGTTTAATTCCTTCATCAAGTAACTCAGGAGCTTCTTTCAAAGCCAGTAAATACGCAGGTTCAATAGGGATAAACATTAAAACGTAATCTAATGAACGAATTCCCGGTAACTGATGGTAATCCTTGCGGCTTAGCATACGCATGTGATTGCGGATAGATGCCACATGGTTTTTTAACGCCTGTTGCTGTTCATGTGGCTCTTCGCTATTGAAGTACTGTTCATAGGAAACCAACGACATTTTGGCATCAACAACCACATCTTTCCCTTCAGGAAGATGGATAATCACATCCGGTTGATAACGGCTATTATAACTTGTATTGATGCTAACTTGGGTTTCAAACTCACTTCCTTCACGTAAACCTGAGACTTCGAGGATCCTGGTAAGAATAGTTTCCCCCCAGTTTCCTTGAATTTTATTATCCCCTTTCAGGGCTCGTGTCAGGTTAACCGCTTCTTTGGTCATTTGATTATTGAGCTGCTGTAATTGCCGAATTTCATAGGCTAAAGTGTGGCGTTCTTTCGCTTCTTCACCAAAACTTTGCTGAACTTGCTGACGAAAACCTTCTAATTGCTCACGAAAAGGTGACAACATCGCCAATAGGCTTTTTTGTTGTTGCTCTGATGCACGACGCTCATTTTGTTCAAAAATACGATTTGCTAAGTTTTCGAATTGTGCTGTCAGCCGTTGTTCGCTATTTTGTAAAATTCGCTGTTTTTCTTCGTTTGCTAGCTGGTTCTGTTCAAAACGGGTTATTACCTCACGAAGCTCAGCTTCTTGTTCTCGGTTAATATCCCTTTGAGTGCGCAATTCTTGATCTAGCCTGTCATACTCTTCTTTCCATTGCGCAAGGTGGATGTTTTTTTCGTCACTTGCAGCAAGTTGGCGGTTGAGTTGTTGTAGTTCCTGATCTTTTTGCGCAATTTTTTGGGCAATAGAGAACCAAGAGGCTAAACCACCAACTAAAACGCCACTCAACGCACCAATAACAGCATATAAAAGAGAGGTATCCACGGTTAAATCCTTACTTTACAAAGTCTAGTGTAAGGTAATGGGATACTGTATAAGTGTCCAGAGGTAATTTAGCCATCGAAGAAAATTTTGCGAAGCACTTCGCAAGCTTAGCCTATCCAACTTGCGAACCATTTCAGGCCGAGCGCTCCCGGCGCTAAAATACCAAATGCCCAAATCATCGCAGAAGCAATATTCGCAAGTTGGAAATGCCGTTGTGGCATGGCGCAAATCCCTGCAACCAAGGGAACAATAGCTCGTAACGGCCCGAAGAAGCGCCCAAAGAAAATTCCCCAAATACCCCATCGGTCAAAGAAACGCTGCCCTTTATCAATCACTTGTGGGTTACGAGAAATCGGCCACATATGGCGTACATTTTCTTTGTAATGATAACCAATCCAATAAGAGAGCCAGTCCCCAAAGAAAGCACCGAGAGCTGCTGCTAACCATATTGGCCAGAAAGTAATATTACTTTCACCAATCAAAGCGCCAAGCGCGAGTAAAATAACCGTTGCTGGTAACAGGAGTGACAAAAATGCCAAAGATTCCCCAAACGCCAAAAAGAAAATAATAGGAAGCGCCCATACTTCATGTTCGCGTGTAAAGTCAGTCACTATGGTGACAATTTCATTGAGTGTCACGGTCAGTTCCTTTCATTAGGGAATAATCAGAATACTGTAGCGAAAAAGTGGTAAATCAAGATTAAACAAAGCAGAAACACTTTTAGAAAAACTAAGTTGTGGATACGGAAAAATGGATTATCCACAACTCATCTTACAGTAAGTGAAACTTAGTCCAAAAACTGACTCTGCAGTGCTTCTCGTTGTTGCCTTCCTAAGCCAAAATCTTTTTCTAGCCATTGGTCAACATTGCCATAATGGCTTTCAATACTGTTTAGAGCCGTTCTTAAAAAGTCTTCACGTACCGAATAGACATACTCAAATTTTTTCACAATGCTTTCGTCCATCGTTTTTGCATGTTCTTCGAGTAAATGCTTGCGGTATGGTGCAAGTGTTTCATTAGTCAGTAAGTAATCTTCCATTACAGTGTCTAAATCTGCACCTAAAGCAAATAATACTAATGCGGACCCGACGCCTGTACGGTCTTTTCCTACCGCACAGTGTTGTACGATACCACCTTTTTCTGGCTGTTTGAGTAAATTGACCAATTGGTGATAAGCAGGATTGTTCAGTGGTAATAATTCATATAAACGGAACATAAAAGCTTGCGGGTCAAATTGTTCCAATATTTCTGGCGTAAGTTTATCTAAATTTGCTGTGACCTCTTTTGCTAACGGATTTGCTGGTGCATGCACATAATGCGCGCCTTGCCAAATGACATCAGGCTTATCTAAGATTTCAGCTTCATCACGATAATCAATGATTTGGAAAAGATTTTGTGAACGTAGAACAGCTTCGTCCTCTTGAGTTAATCGGTCTAACGCACCGGAACGAAACAGGACTCCAGGCTTGATCTTCCCACCATTAGCGAGTTTTTTACCACCAAGATCGCGGAAGTTAATACCGCCTTTTAAAGGCAAAACAGAAGGATGAAGATAAGGTGTTGTTGACATAATAATTCCTTTTCGCCCTACAGCTTTCATTCCAGTTAGCAATAAAACAAATGTAACCTGAACAATTTAAGGGCACATAATATTGATAATTGTTTTTATGACAATAACAGATCTAGCGAATAAGAGGATCAGAATATTTCCTGTAAATTGATTAACAATTGTAACATTTATAAAGGAAATAAAGAGAAATAAGAGGTATGTAAAAGGACTAAGCCCGCTTACTTTTTGTCCACAACCGAGTGAAAGTCAAGTAAACGGGCCAGTAAATCACGGACTACAGTAAGCGGCGTGCAGCTTCAACCACAATACTTAATACGTTACCTTCAGTTTTCTTCAGTAACGCTTCATTTGGAATTTCTTGTTGGGTACGATTTACGATAACACCCGCAACCATACCAGCACGTAACCCTTTACTACTAGAACACATAGTCAGCAATGTGGCTGATTCCATTTCGTAGTTCATCACGCCCATGTCTTGCCACTCTTTCATCGAACCTCTGAAATGACGCATCACACGGCCAGTATAGGTATCATAACGCTCTTGACCTGGGTAGAAGGTATCAGATGATGCAGTTACACCAACATGAACGGTTGCACCTGCATCTTTCGCTGCGGCATAAAGCGCATTGGTACAATCAAAATCGGCAACTGCTGGGTATTCTAATGGCGCGAAGTGTTGGCTAGCACCGTCTAAGCGAACTGCTCCAGTTGTCACTAAAACATCACCGACATTGATATCTTCTTGGATTGCACCTGTTGTACCAATACGTAAGAAAGTGCGAATACCAAGCTGCGCAAGTTCTTCGACTGCAATAGACGTTGATGGGCCACCGATACCGGTTGAACAAACAATGACGGCTTTTCCGTCAACCTCACCACGCCAAGAGGTGTATTCACGCAATGACGCAAGGTGTACAGGGTTATCCATCAGACGTGCAATTTTTTCAACACGGTTAGGATCCCCAGGAACAATCGCTACGGTCGCACCCTGTAAGTCACTTTTCTTTAAACCTAAGTGGAAAACGTCAGACATTTCAAACTCCTTTACACAATGGCATCATTAAATCAGTCAATACTGATTAATCGTTATTTATAATATAGCGATAAAGCCATAATTTTTTAGTGATGAATGTCACTTTTAATGAAAACAATAAAAGTTTGATTTCATTATTAAGTGATTTATGTCACATTTATTCATTGATTTTATTTCTCTTTAAAATCCATTGTCATCAGTATAGATGAAAGTTTGATATAACGACAAAAGCGCCCCTGATTGCTGGGCGCTTTGATTATTTGGCAGAACTAAAAATAGTAACGCTATATTAGAGAATTACATCAAGAACGAGGACACCAACTAGACCTATTGCCCACGCAATGGTGGTCGGAATAGACCAAACAATGATTTGCTGTTTAACGTCCTTAATTCCCATCATTCTGTTCACAACCCAATACAGGCTGTCGTTAAAGTAACCGAAGAACAGAGACCCCATGGTTGCCGCTTGCGCTGCGACCAATAAGTTAATATCAGGTATTTGGCTAATGATTGGTGCAGAAATAGATGCTGCGGTAATCATTGCTACTGTACCCGAACCTTGAATCAAACGAACCAACGTCGCGATGATAAACGGAATCAATACAGGTGTAATTGGCAGATTTGCTACATGCTCAGCAAGAATGTTTCCTGTGCCACTATCGCGCAGTACCGCGCCTAATGCACCACCAGCCCCCGTAACAAGCAGAATAATACCGGCTGCTTGTAAGCCTTCTTCCATACGGTCGATGACTTCTTCTTTCGTTGCTTTTGGCATTAATGTGTAAACAGAGATCAACACACTAATTGATAATGCAATAATGGGTGCGCCTAAAAATTCAAATGTTTGGAAATACCAATTGCTTTCCATACCTTGGAAAGATTCTGTTTTAAGAATTAATCCATTAATTGCATTTATGAAAATTAACAAAATAGGCGTAATAATCGGTAAAAGCGATAAGAACAGGCTTGGTAATGGTTTATTCGCTTTTTCTTCCATATAACGAGCGTGAACTTCTTTCAGGTCTTCACTACCCGTTTCATCTGGCATAAATTCAGGGTATTTAGTCCCTAACCATTTTGCGTAAAGAACAATACCGATAACACAAGGAATAGCGAGGCTCATTCCTGCTAGGATCATTGCGCCAACATCGACACCAAAGATCCCTGCCACGCCTAAAGGCCCAGGTGTTGGTGGAACGGTGTGGTGTGTCACCACTAACCCACCAGCGAGTGCAACGCCTAAAGTCAGTATGCTACGTTTACCATTTTTGGCTAATGCTTTTGCCAATGGGTATAAAATCACAAAAGCGGAATCAACGAAGATAGGAATACTGACAATATAACCGGTAATTGCCAACGCCCATTCTTCACGCTTTTTTCCTAACCATTTGATAAAGCTATAAGCGATCTGTTCAGCAGCACCTGAAACTTCCAGCACCCTTCCCATCATTACCCCGAGTCCGATAACAATACCGATGCTACCGAGTGTTGACCCAAAGCCTTTTGTAATGACTGTCACGGTCTCTGCCGCAGTCAAACCACCGGATATACCCGCGATTGCTGCAGCAATTAGCATTGCTAATAACGCATGAACACGCGTTCGTAATACTAAGAAGATCAGGACAAATATGGCCACTGCGAGGCCAATAACAGGAATATAGGACATAGGCTATCTCCTACTTAGACGAACCGTGGTGGGTGATAAACGAACGGATCGCATCACCAAACGAGCCATCTGCACGAAAACCGAGATCCAATGCACGGCTGATATCAAATTTGCCCGGCCAGCTCGCCACAATACGGTTAATGGCTTCATCAGGCTCAAAGCGAATAAGATCCACAGCTTCTTGGCCTGCAACATCACGCAGAGCATCGATCATACCTTGGACGGTAACGGTGATACCTGGCAGGTTCACAGTGCGTGATTTACCAAATTTTTCAGCAGGGATACTGACCGCATGAATAAAGTTGTTAATCACAGTTTCAGGGCTAGATAACCATAACGCGAGATCAGGGGAAACAGGACAAACACTTTCAACCCCATTTAATGGCTCACGAATAATGCCACTTGCGAATGAAGAGGCGGCTTTATTTGGCACCCCCGGACGAATACTAATGGTTGGTAAACGCATCACACGGCCATCAACAAAGCCTTTACGTGAATAGTCATTCACCATCAATTCACACATAGCTTTTTGAGCACCATAGGACGATTGTGGGTTAACGACACACAAGTCTGTGATGACATCAGGTAGCTCACCACCAAACACAGCGAGGGAGCTGGTGAACATAAATTTGATTGCAGGGTTCTTGGCACGAGCGACTTCCAATAATTGACGAGTGGCTTCAAAGTTAACCTTCATACCCAAGTCAAAATCACTTTCAGCGTGGCTACTTACGATAGCTGCAAGGTGGAAAACCACATCGGTTTGTGCATCAATCAGTTTATCAGCCGCCCCTGTTTGCGTTAAATCTAACGCGACGCAACTGACTCTGGCATCTTCAACCGGTGATGTAGGGCATTGAATATCGGCTAAAACAAGGTGGTCAAATTTTAAACCCTGGCTATTTTTAAGCAAAGCAGCGGCTAGCTGCTGGCCCAGAAAGCCTGCGCCACCAGTAATAATAACTTTCATTGTAATTCTCCTTGCTATAGCCTTTTAACTGGCTATGCAGTTTTAGGTAAGATTATTTATGTTTTATGTCTTGATTAAATGAAGTTTTATGTTTTGTTCTGTTATCCGCTGCACCACATCAGTTGGTAATTGGTCATCGCAAATGATGTCGTGCAATTGATTCAATGGGCAAACACGAAACATGCCATATTTGCCGAACTTACTACTGTCTGAAACCAGCACACAACGGCGAGCAACATCCAATAGCGTTTGTTTTATCTGAACCTTTTCCTCATGCGGGGTAGAAACCCCGTGCTGCAAATCCCATGAACTGGTGCTGATAAAAGCAATATCAACATTGAGGGTTTTCAGCATCATCGCAGCCGTATTTCCTACACTAGAATGGTTACGTTTATCCACCAATCCTCCGGTGTGGTATAGGTTTAGCTGCGACTTATTCATTAAGTACTGCATAATCGAAAAATCATTAGTGACAATCGTTAAGTTGAAACGCTCGCCGAGTACGCGTGCTATCTCAAAGGTAGTTGTTCCCGCATCGAGATAAACCACTTGCCCATCTTCAACTAGTGAGCTGGCAAACTGGCCAATTTCACGCTTATGGCGATGATGTAACCGCGCTTTTTCACTCCAAGGTAACTCTTGGCGCAGCACATCATTTAACTTAACGCCACCACTAATACTGAGTACCTTCCCTTCTTCTTCTAACATCCGAATATCACGTCGCACTGTCATATGAGAGACATTCATTAGCTCAACCAAGTCACTGATCGATACGGTTTGATGTTCATGCACGTAACGGTAAATAAAATCACGACGCTCAGAAGGGAGCATAGGTTCTCCTAATTATGAATTTGCTTGTTTAAGCCAGCCTAATCCATCTTCGGTGCGGCCTGCAGGATGGTATTCACATCCTAACCAGCCTTCATACCCCATTTCATCCAACTGCTTAAAAATCCATGGGTAATTGACTTCACCGCTATCCGGTTCATGACGATAAGGAACTGACGCTATCTGAATGTGACTAAATTTACCCCATAAACGTTCAATTGTTTTCAATAAATCACCTTCCATAATTTGGCAGTGATATAAATCCAACTGGATAAATACATTTTCACGAGCAATTTCAGGTAGTAATGCTTCAGCTTGTTTTTGTGTCGTCAAAAAGTATCCGGGCATATCGCGGGTATTGATGGGTTCGATAAGCACACGAATACCGTGCTCAGCCATCACATCCGCCGCATATTGAATATTTTTGATATAGCATGCAGTTTGCTGTTCAAGTGTATAGTTTTCATTCACTTTCCCCGCCATCGCATGAACTTGTTTACAGCCTAAGGCTTTTGCGTATTTCAAGGCCGTTTGTACGCCTTCGGCAAATTCTTTCTCACGACCTGGGATCGAAGCCATACCACGCTCCCCTTGTGCCCAATTTCCCGCTGGCATATTAAACAGAGCTTGTGTTAAATGGTGTTTACTCAGCTCACCCGCAATGACATCGGCATCTTCTTCATAAGGGAAGAGGTATTCGACACCTTTGAACCCCGCATTTGCAGCACGTTCAAAGCGCTGTATAAAAGGCACTTCGGTAAACATCATGCTTAAATTTGCAGCAAATTTAGCCATTTTCGCCTCACTACTTTTGTGGATAACGACTTTCGAGCTGTTCAACTTGCTCTTGCGTTAATGTTGTAAAGCCATGTGGGCGTAATGTGATATATAAGCGAGCTGTATCTTCTAACTCTTCTGCGTTGAAGAAAGCTTGTCTTAACGTTTTGCCACCCACGACCGGACCATGATTTGATAGCAATACCGCATTATGTGTCGGTGCTAATTTTGCAATTTCCTCACCAATTCGGTCATCCCCCGGTGGCAAGTATTCAATCAATGGTAATTTCCCCACTCGCATCACATAATAAGGTGTGATGGGAGGTAAACAATTTGTTGTATCTAACCCCGGTAAGCAAGACAACGCCGTTAACCAAGGTGAGTGAAGGTGAACAACTGCTTGGCAATCAGGGCGTTGCAAATACATCGCCATATGCATAGAAACTTCTTTTGTCGGCTTATCACCCCCAATCCAATTGCCTTGTGCATCGAGTTTACTCAGTTTGTTAGGGTCTAAATCACCAAAACTGGAGTTTGTCGGTGTCACAATAATCGAACCATCAGGTAACCGAGCACTAATATTTCCTGCACCACCGCTACTGTATCCGCGGTTAAACATTGATTTAGCCCAATCGACTAACTCTTGGCGCAGCGCCTTTTCATCACTCATTAAACATCTCCTGTGCAAACTGGAAGAAATTTTCTTGGCCGAAATTACCTGATTTCAGCGCCAACCAGTTACCGCTTGCTAAATCCTGTACCCATGGCACACCAGGGGCAATTGGTGAACCAATACTTAATTGTTCTGTTCCAAGGCTTTGAACCACTTTTCCTGAGGTTTCGCCACCCGCAATAATAAAGGTGTCATACCCTTTCGCTTGCAACAGTGCGACAACTTCACCAAATACCTTCTCGACCGCGAAACTTGATTCCGCTGCGCCATATTTTTCTTGTGTCTGTTTCAATAATTCAGGGGATTGAGTGGCATAAAGCATTGGCGCTAAACCGGTTAGTTGCTGTGCTTGCACCCAATCAGCTAATGTTTTGGCATACTCTGAGTTATTTAAACATTCACCCACATCCAACATTTTTGCAGGAGCAACTTGCTGATAAGCTTGCACTTGTTTGTTGGTCATTACCGAGCAACTCCCCGATAAAACAACCGTTTTTCTGTTTTTACCTGTTGGTTTTTCGCCACGTTGTGTTGTGCCGCCCCATGGGCATTGGCTATCCACATTCGCTAATGCAGCGCCGAGGCCGGAGCCCCCAGTTAACAGTGGCATGGCTTTAACCGCTTGTGCGATAGGAAGCAAATCATCCATCGTTAAGCTATCAACGACCGCGTAACTCACACCTCGTTGAGCTAACTCGGCAAGCTTTTGGCTAACAACGTCACTGCCTTTTTGAATATCTTCAAGTTTGACTAAACCTGCTTTACCTTTTGATTGTTTTTCCATCACACGCAATAAATTTGCGTCGGTCATTGGGGTTACAGGGTGATGCTGCATGCCACTTTCATTAAGTAGCTGGCCATTCACAAATAAATGACCGTGAATAACCGTTCTGCCGTTCACAGGTAACGCTGGGCAAACTAATGCTAAATCTGTTCCCAGTTGGGCCATTAATGCATCTGTAACGGGGCCAATATTGCCTTTTTCGGTTGAATCAAACGTTGAGCAATATTTAAAGAAAATTTGCTGACAATTTGCTTTCTGCTTCAGCCACTTGCACGCATTGGTCGATGCACTAACAGCTTCATCGACAGGACAAGAGCGGCTTTTCAAACTGATCACTATCGCATCAACATCTTCTGGTACTGGTGTATTTTCATCAGGTTCATTCAATAGCTGAACAACCTTCCAACCGTTTTGCACCATAAAGCCTGCAATATCTGTCGCACCGGTAAAATCATCCGCTATTACGCCTAACTTCACTGTCATGCTTTTTTCTCCGGTAAAGTAATACCTTTAAATGTTTTGATCACCGCGCTGTCATCCTGCTGACCAAAGCCTTCATTGCTCGCTGAAATAAACATTTGATGGGCTGTTGAAGCAAGTGGCAGCGGGAAATTTAATGCTTTCCCTGTTTCCATCACTAGCCCTAAATCTTTGACAAAAATATCTACTGAGGATTTTGGCGTATAATCACCGTCTAAGACATGTTGCATACGGTTTTCAAACATCCATGAATTTCCAGCTGCATGGGTAACAATGTCGTACATCACGTCAAGGTCAATACCCGCCTTGGCGGCTAAAGCCATACTTTCTGCGGCAACAGCTATATGCACCCCAGCTAATAACTGGTGAATCGTTTTGACGGTTGAACCTAAGCCGACTTCATCCCCTACGCGATATAAGCGCTCAGAAATAGCGTTAAATACGGGTGAAAGCTGCTCAAATAGAGCTGGTTCACCTGAAGCCATGATGGTCAACTTCCCTTCAGCGGCTTTAATTGAGCCACCTGAAATAGGCGCATCTACAAGCGGTAATTGATATGAGGCAAGGCGCTGAGCGATATTTTTAGTTTGTTCCGCAGCCAAGGTACTGTGCAACACAATAACCGTACCGGGGCGTAGTTGTTCAACTAAAGGCTGTTCACCCGAAAATAAAATGGCTTCAACTTGACGACCATTAACCACCACCAGCAACAAAGCATCAATTTCATGGGCAAATTCCGCTGCATTTTGCCCCACTGCAATTGCGCCTGCGTTAAGTAGGCTTTTGCATGCACCTTGGTTTAAATCAAATCCATAGGTAGGAATGTTATTTTTTATAAGAGATTGTGCGATCCCCATCCCCATAGAACCTAGGCCAATCACGCCAATTTTATTAACGAAATTTCCCATAATGACCCCTGATGTTGTTAATCTTCGTGACTGTTGTGAATTTTCACACAATAAAATTCACAAACACATGACTAATATCACATTTGAGATAATATAAAAAACAAACAATAAAAGCATAACTAATTGAATTAAAACAAAATAAATAGAAACCCACCTTAAACATGCTTTCACAGAATAATGTGATAGAAAATGTGACGCTCGTTATGTTTATTCACGTTTAATTCACAAATGAAAAATCTTTGTTTCTCTACTGGGCTATATTCAATGCATCATTTCTATTGACCTAAAACTCAAATTGCTGAAAATAGCCGACTACAATTTTTTGAATAATGCTCCATACTATGGATGAGAGCATAAATTGGCGGATTGCCTAGGAGATAACATGGGGTTATTTGAGCAAATGATGGGTATGGTTGCAGGCGATAAAATGCAACAATTTCAATCAGTAATAAACTGGGTTGAGGAGCAAGGTGGCCTTCAAGGTGTTATCGAAAAATTTAACGAGCAAGGCTTAGGCGGTGTTATTGCATCGTGGATCAGTGAAGGGAATAATTTACCTATCGATGCCAGCCAATTAATGCAAGTTTTTGGAAATGCAAATATCCAAGAATTAGCTCAACAGGTTGGCTTAGAGCCTCAAGCAACCTCAGAAATGATTGCTAAATATCTTCCTCAGTTGGTTGATAGCGCCACACCAAATGGCGAAGTCCCAGAAAACCTCGATTTGGCTTCTATCGGTATGAACTTACTGAAATCTAAATTATTTGGTTAATACTTTCTAAAAAGGCAGGGAAAACCTGCCTTTTTGACACACTAACTAATCGCCATTTTACTGATCATTTCTGAGCTGTTTCGCTGCTTCAACCATGTTAGCTAATGCTTGGCGAGTTTCTGGCCAGCCACGAGTTTTCAAGCCGCAATCAGGGTTAACCCATAAGCGCTCAACCGGAACACGCTTCGCCGCCTTTCTTAATAGCGCAACAATCCATTCCACATTCGGTACATTTGGTGAGTGAATATCATAAACACCGGGTCCAATTTCATTTGGATAATCAAAATCTTCGAATGCATCTAACAAATCCATATCTGAACGTGATGTTTCAATCGTAATCACGTCGGCATCCAATGCCGCAATGGAATCCATGATGTCATTGAATTCGCAATAGCACATATGGGTGTGAATTTGCGTGTCGTCATCCGCAATCGCAGCACTGAGCTTGAAAGCATCAACCGCCCATTTGAGGTAAGCTGCCCACTCATTTCGGCGCAATGGTAACCCTTCACGCAGTGCAGGCTCATCGATTTGAATAATACCAATACCCGCTTTTTGTAAGTCGTCGACTTCATCACGTAACGCTAGCGCAATTTGTTTAGCAATCGTTTCACGGCTAACATCTTCACGTGGGAATGACCAACACAAAATAGTGACAGGGCCAGTTAACATCCCTTTGACGGGTTTCTCCGTTAAGGACTGAGCATATTTCGCCCACTCCACGGTAATGGCTTCTGGGCGACTAATATCACCAATAATCACTGGCGGTTTAACGCAACGTGAGCCATAGCTTTGAACCCAACCATTTTGGGTAAATACATAGCCATCAAAGTGCTCACCGAAGTATTCCACCATGTCATTACGTTCAGCTTCACCATGCACAAGGACATCGATATCTAAAATTTCTTGTTCTTTAATGGCTTGCTTAATATGTTCACTAATATTGGTGCGATAGTAGGTTTTATCCACATTCCCTTTTTTGAAGTCTAAACGTAATGTTCTGATTTCACTTGTTTGAGGAAATGAGCCAATCGTGGTTGTTGGCCATAATGGTAAGTTAAAGCGTTGACGTTGGCGCGCTGCTCGCTGTGGATAGGGGCTATAACGTTCTGTATCCCCTTCGCTGATTGCCGCCAAACGCTGAGCCACTGATGCATTATTTACACGAGCTGATGTTCTACGCGCTCGAATAGGTGCGCTGTATGTATCTAATTCAGCAATATGGCTGTCTGTTGGCTGATTTAACGCTTTTGTTAACAGAGCAAGTTCTTCGCATTTTTGGATAGCGAAAGCAAACCAGCTTTTCACTTCAGCATCTAAACGTGTCTCATCATTTAAGTCAATTGGGCTGTGCAGTAATGAACATGACGTTCCTACCCATATATCACGCTGACCTAAGAGCGGCTTCACCTGTAAGAATTTTTCCCCTAAGTCAGCCTTCCATACGTTACGACCATTAATAATTCCTAGTGATAATACCCAGTCTGCTGGCAGTATTTGGTGTAGTTTTTCAATATTATCAGCACCTGCAACCACATCAACATGTAGACCTTGCACAGGGAGTTGCTTAATCAAGTCTACATGGTGACTAATACCATCGAAATAGGTGGTTAGCAGTATTTTTATTTGGCCTGATAGCGCTTGGTAAGCCTGCTGATAAGCTTGCTGCCATTGCTCTGGTAAATCTAACACTAATGCGGGCTCATCGATTTGCACCCACTCAAGACCTTTTTCTGCTAAGCGCGACAAGATCTCCTGATAAACAGGTAATAATTCATTCAATAATGATAAGCGGTCAAATGGTTCCCCTTTCACTTTACCTAACCAAAGGTAGGTTATAGGGCCAATGATAACCGGTTTCACATTATGGCCTAATGCTAATGCCTCATCGACTTCATCAAGCAGCTGTGTCCAAGACAGGGAAAATTGTTGCCCTTTTTGAAATTCAGGCACGATGTAGTGGTAGTTAGTATTGAACCACTTCGTCATCTCACCTGCTGGAGCGGGTTTGCCCGTTGGTGCGCGACCGCGGGCTACTCGAAATAAGGTATCTAAATCAATCGAACCATCATCATTTTGATGGCGTGGCGGCACATTGCCTAATAACAAACTGGTTGTCAGCACTTGGTCATACCAAGCGAAATCACCAACGGGTAATAGCTCAACACCTGCCTCTTTTTGTTGCTGCCAATGGCGTACACGTAGTTGATAACCAGTTTCTAATAGAGCGGCTTGGTCAATCTTGCCTGCCCAATAATCTTCTTGTGCACGTTTTAGCTCTCTTTTTAGACCGACACGTGGAAAACCAAGTGTATGATTTATAACAGACATATTGACCCCTTAAAATATTTAGCCGTCTAGATGTTTACACATCCATAATCAACAGGTACTGTATAAAGCACAAGCGCAAATTTTTCATTGTCACCGTGAAGGTTTCTCATGATCGAACTAAAACATTTAAAAACATTGCAAGCGCTCAGCCAATACGGTTCATTAGCGGCAACAGCAACTCACTTGCACCAGACACAATCTGCTTTATCACATCAGTTTAGTGATTTAGAGCATCGGCTAGGTTTCCGGTTATTTGTTCGTAAAAGCCAGCCATTGCGCTTTACGCCACAAGGGGAAGTCTTATTACAATTGGCGCAACAGGTTCTGCCATTGGTGAAAGATGCTATTCGAGTATGTAATGAGCCTGGGGTTTGTGCATTACGCATCGCGATTGAATGCCATAGCTGCATTCAGTGGTTAACCCCTGCATTACAACAATTCAGACAAACTTGGCCACAAGTCAGCGTAGATTTTAAGTCAGGGGTGACGTTCGACCCTCAACCTGAATTACTGTCAAGGGAATTGGATATTGTGATGACCTCTGACATTTTGCCAGATCAAGGCATCCACTATACGCCAATGTTTGATTATGAAGTGAAATTGATTGTAGCGAATGACCACCCGTTAGCCAAAAGGCCGCATATTGAGCCCCATGATTTGGCAGATGAAACACTGCTTATCTACCCTGTACAACGGGATCGCTTCGATGTTTGGCGCCATTTTCTGCAACCTGCGGGCGTGTCTCCTAATGTGAAAAATGTCGATAACACATTAATTTTAATCCAAATGGTTGCAGCCAAAATGGGCATTGCCGCACTACCTCACTGGGCGGTTGATTCATTTGAAAAACAAGGGCTAGTAAAAACCAAAACCTTGGGTAGCGGTTTATGGAGCCGGCTGTATGCAGCTTGCCGTGAAGGAGAACAGCGCCAGCCAGCTATTGAAGCGTTTACTGAGACGACGACGGACCACGCCGTGGAGAATTTGTCTTATGTGAAGGCCGCGAAAGGATCCAACGCTTATGCACCCAAAGAGAAGCAACTATCAGGCTCGATCCTATGGTAAAACTCAGCCAATCCGGATGTTGTTGCCAGATAGCAAAATTCACTAATAACCCCGCTGGAACCATCATGTTATTCATAATAGCAAGGGTTCCGGCATCCACTTTGGTTGCGCCATAGTTCCACATAAAGTAGCCAATGCCTGAAGCTGCAATACCCAACCACAGTAAGACGCCCCACTGGAGAGTCGTTGTCGGCATCATCGATTTATTACCAAATAGCAGCCATCCAAGTAATGCAATTAGCGTTGCACCAAGGTAAAACCATGAGAAAGCCTGATGTTGAGGGATTGGATGCACCTCCATCAGACGTTTATACCCCACCTGCCCAATCGCAAAAAAGATATTTGCTAACTGCACAAAAAGTAAACCTAACCAAAAAGATTCACTCAAGTGGTCATAACGAATAATTGCAGCGCCGATTACCGCTAATAGTGAGCTAAACAAATAGCCTTTACGCAGCTTTTGCCGTTCTAATAAGTCATAAATTAACGTGACATATAGCGGCGTTAATACCGTAAAAAGCAAAAATTCAGCAACAGTAAGGTATTGATAAGCATGGAAGACAAATAGGTACATGATACCTAGTTGGCAAGCGCCCACTAGCATATAGAGCGCAATCACTTTAGCGCTAAATTGGCGCCAACGTAGGAAAGGTAAAAAAACCAGCGAAGCCAGTGCAACCCGTACTAACACTGAAAACCAACTATCTACTTGACCCGCAAGGTATTCGCCGATAAGACTAAACGACGCTGCCCAAAGCAGCGTCGTGATAACAAGTAACCACATAATGCTGTATTTCGCCCCAAACTTAAGAATGTTGGCTAGAATACTCGCTTTTTGGTGTTAATGCTCTTTTTCGATCAAGACGGCTTCTAATAAATCCAAGTCAACCAGTAACGTTTGTAGCGTTTCATTACTGATTTTCTTGGTTGCACGCAAGTGATAAAGCTCACCACGTTCTGCGCGTAATGCCGTTAAACGGAAACGCCGTTCAAGGTCTTCAATCAGCAAATTATGGTCAATTTCATCTTGTCCTGCGGTACGTCGCCTTAAATAACCCGTCACGCGGGAAGCGACTTCACTGATATCTTCTGAATCGAGTTTTTCATCAACGTCAGCAGATAAACGTTCCTGCATTTTATTTAAACTGACAATCGCCACTTCCGCCATCGCGGCTTTTGCCATGCGAATTTCATTGGCATCCGCTTCTTTATCTCCCACTTTAAAATTACGCAGCAGAAGCGGTAAAGCGACCACACCTGCAAAAATGGAAAATAAGATAACTCCCGCGGCAATAAACACGAGCTGGTAACGAGCAGGGAATGGCGAGCCATCCGTTAAAAATAACGGAATAGAGAGCACACCCGCTAAGGTAATAGCCCCACGTACCCCTGCAAAAGAGGCTAGCCAAAGCTCACGTACGGTATAGTTCGCAAATTGTAGTGGCTTTTTCTTTAAGAATAAACGGCTAAACCTTTTCATCAGCCATAGCCAACAAAAACGCAATAACAGTAAAGCAAAATAGATAATTGCCACCGCGGCAAATAGCATCCACGTTTCTACGCTTGGGTCGAGATCTGCTTGGATAACAGACGTTTCCCAGATACCGGGCAATTGAAGCCCTAACATGATGAAAACCAACCCGTTAAAGACAAATTCAAGCATCGACCAAACGCTATCAGCACGTAGCCTCATCGCTAATGGAGCGTTACGGATAACCCCCGATTTTGTGATGGTCATACCCGCCGCTACGGCGGCTAAAATACCTGAAAACCCAATATGTTCCGCAATCATGTATGATGCAAATGGCAGCAATAGCATAAATACAATTTGGGTTGCTGGGTCATCACCACTCCAACGGCTCATTAAACGTAACGATTTGCTGTACAGCCAAGTCACGATAATACCTGCGAGTAGCCCGCCAACCGCAACTTTGAAAAATTCAATGGTAACGCCAGAAGCACTAAACACCATGGTTCCCATGGCAATTGCTACCGCAAATTTTAATGCAACCAGACCAGAGGCATCATTCATCAATGCCTCCCCTTCTAGCACACTCATCATCCGTTTAGGGATACGCCCTTTTCCAACAATTGAAGATAACGCAACGGCATCAGTTGGAGATAGCACAGCCGCTAGAGCAAACGCAGCAATTAATGGAATACCTGGCATCAACCAGTAAATTAAATAACCAATCCCAATCACTGTAACCAGCACGAGAACCAACACTAAAATAAAAATTTCTCGACCATTTTGAAAGAACTCGCGTGTTGGGGTTTTCCACCCATCAACAAACAACAAAGGTGGGATTAACAGAACCATAAAAAGTTCTGGGTCAAAGGTGACATGCAGGCCGAATTGAGGCCAAGCCAACAGCGCACCGATAGCAATTTGAATGAGAGGAAGAGGAATACGAATAGGAAGAATTTTAGCGGCTACCCCTGAAACAGAGACAGCTAAAATCAAAATAAGAATAGTAAAGAAAATTTCCATGTTGCCCTTACTGAATTAACCTAGCGACTAGAACCTAAAATTTTGCCTGCCGCCGCATAGTAAGAGATAGCACCGTCCAGACCATGATAATTAAGACTAAGCCAGTAACCAGTGGAAATCATGCACATCCACTTGATTAACCGCCTTCTCTCTATTTTATCCCTAGCCATCCATTTTCGGGGAAAAAATTGAGACTTTACGATTAATTAATACAATAAGTTAAAAAGGTGGCAACCCTAGCCACCTTTTTGAAATAATCCACTTTAGATTGCCAGACCTGAAGCGTAAAACACCACTAAAAGTACAGCAATAATCACAGTACCAATATTCAATTTGCGCCATTCGCCTGCGCAAATGCGGCCGATAACCAAAGCAGCAAAGCCTAACATGATCCCCGTGACGATATTACAAGTCAGAACAATGAATACGGCACACAATAAGCCAGACATTGAATCCACAAAATCATCGAAATCAAGCTTAGAGACATTACTTAACATTAAAAGCCCAACATACATCAATGCTGGAGCTGTTGCATAGGCAGGCACCAAATAAGATAGCGGCGATAAAAAGAGAATAAGTAAGAACAGTACGCCGACAACCACGGCGGTTAAACCTGTGCGACCACCAGCGGCGGTACCTGCTGCAGATTCAATATATACCGCCGCAGGAGATGCACCAATCGCACCCGCAAAGATACTGCTTACAGAGTCTGCGGTTAACGCTTTACCGCCATCAATAATTTGACCGTCTTTATCCAATAAATTCGCTTGCCCCGCCACCGCACGAATAGTGCCTGTCGCATCAAAAACCGCCGTCATGACTAATGCAAGTAAGCTTGGCAATACCATTGGCTGTAATGCGCCCATGATATCCATATTGAAAACCAATGAAAGCCCGTCATCACCCAATGAAGGCAACTTGAAGAAACCTTGATATTTCACTGCGGGATCAAAAATTAAACCAATAATTGAAATTGCAATAATAACGAGGAGTACACCACCCGGAACACGACGTTTTTCTAAACCAAAAATAACCGCTAAACCAATGAGTGACATCAAAACAGGGAAAGACGTAAATTCACCAAGAGCAACAGGCAGGCCTGCATTTGGGTTTTTGATCACTAAACCCACTCCATTAGCAGCGATTAACAGTAAAAATAAACCGATACCAATACCTGTACCATGTGCAATACCCATTGGCATATTGCGTAATATCCAACTACGAATACCTGTAACAGAAATGATGGTGAACAAACACCCCATTAAAAATACGGCACCTAATGCCACAGGAATACTAATTTGCTGCCCTAATACCAAACTAAATGCGGTAAATGCAGTCAGTGAAATAGCACAGCCAATCGCCATTGGTAGATTGGCCCATAACCCCATCAATAAAGAACCAAAACCAGCCACTAAGCAGGTTGCAATAAAGACCGCAGTTGGAGGGAACCCTGCTTGCCCTAACATGCCAGGTACAACGATGACAGAATAAACCATCGCTAAGAATGTGGTTAATCCTGCAATGATTTCACGGCGAACTGAAGAGCCGCGTGCTGTTATCTTGAAAAATGAATCCAATTTGCAACTGGATGAAGCCTGTTGGCCTGACATGGTATACCTCTGCTGTTAATGGAAAACGAAGATTCTCAAATACTGCTAACAACTAACCTATACGTTGACGTAAACGATTACGTTTTTAAGAAAAAATAAACTAACTGAGAAAAAAACCCCAATAAAAACAGTTGCGCAATCGTTTGGCTTTTAAAATAGAATAAAACGTATCGTGAGGGGGGTAATTATCATTCTAAACAGGGGGAATGATCAAGTATTTTTAGCATTTCTTACCCATTTGCTGTTTTTTAGCACCCAAATATGCAGATTCTTATGCAATAAAGATTATTTTCAAATAATGATTCTTTTTAGTTACATTTACTTTACGTAAAAATAGCTAAATACCTTTCATATAGTGTCTGTTTAAAGAGGGGGATCATTTTTTTGATACAATCCCAGAATATTTGCTTACAAAACCAATAGCTAAAAACTTATTTACTGGTGGTAATATGCGTCTTCTAAAAATAGAGCTAAAAAAACAGTTCCTATTGTTTTTTATTAAAAAATAAATATCACTTGCTGAGTAAATATATATTTAAGTATATAACCTGAATTATTATCAACAGCAGTTATAGTTTCAATTTAATCAAGTAAAAAAACACATAAAACATATTAAAAATGTCAAATAAGAATGCACCATTAATCATATTACAGCGGAGTATTTTACTACTTTTCATTAGTTTTCTTGCTATGTATTTATTACCAGGAATATATAGCCACAGCCCTTGGAAACAAGATGAAAATTATAGTTTTGGTATTATTCAAACTATGTATGAGACTGGTAAATGGTTAGTACCTACAAATGCGGGTGAGCCATTTATGGAAAAACCCCCGCTTTATTATTGGGTTGCAGCTATTACCTCTCATTTATTTTCAAGCTTCATGCCACTTTATGATGCAGCTCGTAGTGCAAGCTTATTTTTTTCGGTGATCAATTTTTCATTTTTTATTCTTTTGGCACGTCGTTTTTTCCAAGCCACAGACTTCACTGATACTCGCATTTGGGTCGCTTTTGCACTGTATGCCTGTGCCCCCGGGATTATCAGGCATAGTCATGATATGTTTACCGATGTTGCACTGATGGCAGGCGCAACCATTGGTCTGTATGGGTTATTGGGGCTGATACAACAACAAAAAATGCGCATGTCTGCACTTTGGTTATCTCTTGGAACCATCGTCACCATGTTGTCAAAAGGCGTTTTCATCCCCGGAGTTCTCTGGATTTGCCTGTTCTTATCTCCCATTTTTCTTGCTCAGTGCCGGACTAAGCAATTTTGGTTGCACAGCTTAACCGCAGGCTTAATCGCCCTTATCACTATTTTACCTTGGCCTATCCAACTCTACCTTCAGCATCCTGATTTATTTATAGTGTGGTTTTGGGAAAATAATATCGGCCGTTTCTTTGGTTTTTCTGTTGAAAAATTAGGCGCAAAAGCTAACCTAACGCGGATCCCTGCAGCGGTTTCCTTATTTGCCTTTCCTTCCGGTTTACTAGCTGTCGCTTATTTTCTAAGGCACCCAATTAAGCGTTTATTTAATTCAAACGAATTTCTGTTAGCACTATTTCCTTTATTAGGCGTTGTTTTCCTACAGATATCAGCTTCTGGTCGCGCACTATATTTATTGCCTTTTATTGCCCCAATGGCCATTTTAGGAACCCAAACACTACTTAGTTTCCCTGAAAAAATCCTTAATGGAATTGCCCGATTTGCGGCTATTTTATGGTCTGTACTCATTCTTTTTTTATGGGCTTGCTATTTCATCGCCTTGACTGGTCATCAACAAGAATGGCTAGCTCCATTTAGCCGCTGGCTCCCCATGAGCTACCAAATGCCATTTTCTTCCATTGCATTTATCTGCGCTCTGTTAATTACATTGGTATGGTTTTTACGCAATAAAATTATTCCAAACCCTATACCACCTGCTTTTCATATGATGAAAAACTGGTTATTAGGCTTATGTGCTGTTTGGGGGGTAATTTTAACCTTGTTTTTGGGGTGGATAGACTACGCAAAAGGTTTCGAAGGGGTTTTTGTCGATTTAAACCAGCATTTATCTGGCCAATTTACAGAAAATGATTGTATGGCTTCTGATAATATTGGCGAATCTGAAGCGCCAATGCTCTACTATTACACTGGCGTATTACACCAACGCCAAGACCGGTTTGAAAAACCTGAACAATGCCGCTGGCTAATTGTACTCTCAAAAACGATTAAACCTGCGCCACAAGGCATGGAGTTATTCTGGCACAATCACCGCCCAGATGAATTCCGAGAAAATCTAGTTGTGTATAAAGTTATTGAGTAATTTATATGCGGTGCTCGCTAATTTGAGTAAAGCACCGCAAATCAGCTTATTGGATAACTTGTTCAACCGTTTGGGCGCTGTATTTTTCTCGTGTGAACCATAAAAATACTGTTACAGACAGAACCAATAACACCGGTAAACCTACAGGTGAGATTGAAGTCGCAACCCCAGCAAGTAATGGCCCTGATAAATTGCCAATTCCCCACAGCATAGCGGCAGCTGCATTAGCGATGATCAACTCATTCCCTTTGAAATATTGGCCGATTTGTACCAAAGCAATGGTATAAATTGCCCCCGCAGTCGCCCCTAAAACAAACAGCAATACCCAAATTAGATAAGGTTGAGTAATAAGGAAGGGCAATAATAGACTGGCTGCAAGTGTGATAATGCCACAAATTCGGTATAGTTTTTCTCTATTCATATGGTCTGCTAGCCAGCCAAAAGGTAACTGCATAATGGCATCCCCAGCAAGAATGGCGCTAATCATTAATGCAGCAACCGCCTCTGTGTGCCCCATTCCCATACCATAAATCGGGAACATCGATAAAATAGTTCCATCAAAGAAGGCAAAAAATAAAATTCCACCACAAATACCCGGTGCGATTTTTACAAATTGAATAATTGAAAAATTAGATTTCGCGGCATTTTCAGCTAAACGGTCACCGACTTTTTGATCCATTAAAATAAATAGCACCACAGAGATTAAATGGATCAACGTACAAATCAATAAAGGTGATTTATCTTCCACACCATAATAAGCAATAAATGAAGGCCCAAGTAGCTGGCTTACTGTGAAGACTGTAGTGTAAATTGCCAAAATACGGCCCCGTTTATTTTCAGGCGATAATTCGTTAATCCACGTTTCCCCCAAGCAAATCATCACACCACTCGCTAAGCCCGTTACTAACCGTAACGGAAATAATAACCAAAGAGGTAACGTACTCAATAATGGTAATAAGCTAATGGCAGAAACAATCGTTGCCAATAGCATTGCTTTTCGCTTACCTGACCAACGCACAATACGTTGAACCACTGGTGCAATTAAAAACATGCCTAATGCAGGTGCCGCCGAAATAATGCCGATATACAACTCATTGAAACCATAGTTATTTAGCCTAAGCGCAACCATTGGAATACTTAGCCCAATAACGATACCAATGACCGCAATACTCATAGTGATAGTAAAAATAGCAAAAGATGGGGAACGACGAAAATTTTGTAAACGCTGATTATCAGAGCTCATGTTGAAATTAACCCGTTTCTTTTTTACAAAAGAACAGATTTTAACTCCATAAAATAGATTATTATGAAAAATAAAAAACCACATCATTACTAGTGAAACTAATAATGTTTGCGGTGATTGTAACACGACTTATATATTCTGCTATTTATCTTTATGAAACTATTTTTGACGTTCTAAATACTTAAAGGACGAAAAAATACCGATAAAGCAGCACAACACCTGATAATAAAATGATGACATTAATAACTTTTAAAAAGCTTTCACGTGAAATTCTTAATGTTATATGCCGTCCAGCCCACGTACCAATTAACATGGCGGGAGAAAACGCTAAAGCAATCAATAAAATATCTAGATTGAGATACACCCCCATCACTAAAAATATCACTACTCGAGTTAGTGTGCTAAACCCAATTAATGTCATTTGAGTGATACGAAAACGCTGTTTATCTTCAATTCGGCTAGATAAATACATGGCATAAATAAAGCCACCACTACCAAATAAAGCACTAAAAACACCACCCACTAAACTAAATGGAACAACTAATGCTTTTGAAAAGGGTGATTTTGCTTTTTTAGAAAAGAAAGCGTGGAGTACATAACCTACAACGAATAACCCAAGTAATAATACGAGTATATCGGGGCGGGTTTTTAATAAAATCGCAGCACCGACTAAACTCCCCACTATCATTAGTGGAATTATCCATTTAATTTCCTGATAATCCGCATTTTTACCATCTTTAAATAAATTTAAAATCGCGGCGGTTAAATCAATTAACGCCAAAATTGGAACAATCATATTTAACGGCAAATACATGGCTAATACTGGTGTTGCAATCAGGGCTGAACCAAAGCCCGCCATGCCAAAAACCAAATAAGCAAAAAGCAGTGTTGAGAAACAAATCGCCATTTCTGGTGATAATAATTCAAACGGCATGACCTAAACTCCAGACGTTTTTTAACATCCTCACTATAGTTTCTTTCAAATACAGAAAATAGTTTTATTTTTGTAGGGTTTTAAATTTCAAATCTATATCAAAAAACAAAATAGCCGCTTTAAATACAATATACAATTAAGCGTGTATAATTTGCTTCTCTGAGTAATACAGAATTAGCACAATAAATTAAAATTCAGGTAAAGACACATTGTGGATAAAAAAATTAATATAAAAATCGGGCAAAAAATTCGCTTACTGAGGCAAGCAAGAGACCTTTCGCTAAACGAACTATCGCGTATATCAGGAATATCGAAAGCGGCTTTATCCAAGCTGGAGTCCGGTGACTCAAACCCACGTATTGATACATTAGAGTCGATTGCTATTGCCCTACGCTTTCCACTTAGCGACCTGTTTACTCGGCAACATGAGGCTTATCCCTATTTCCTCAAAGCTACTCCCAGCGAAAAAGAGTATTCACAACAGTTTAAATTTCGCATTAGCATGGGAAATATCTCTGAAATTTGGCAATTAACCATGAAGAGAGGCGCTATCATCAATAGCCCCGCCCATATGAGTGGAACCCATGAACACATTATGGTGAATTCTGGCTCCCTCATGTTACGACTGCATAACGACCAAAATATCGTCTTAGAGGCGGGGGACTTTTATGCTTTCAGTGGTGATTTCCCACATAGTTATCTCTGTATGGAAGGAGAACTTCAAGCAACTGTTGTTATGACCTACTCCCATCTTAATGATAGCGTTTAAATTACGGCATGTTGTGCATCATAACTAATGCGCAGTGTCCCCTTTTTAAATTTCATCGACTTAATTGAAAAATGCTGAATATTATCTAGCGAAGAAACATGTGTTCCACCACAAGGCATTTCTTCAGTTTGGTCGATATAACTGATCCGTAAATCATCCTTTTGCTTTATTGCAACGGAGCGTCCACTACGAATGCTTTGGTTAACAATATCTTCAATATATTGGCTATCGAGTTCATCAAAAGGAGTAACATCCCCTTCCATCATGCTAAATTCCACTCTAGATTCATCAGGAAAATGATGGCCTTTTTGTGCAAGCCAGCCAAAACGACGCAATTCCCAATTCAACAAATGACCGGCGGTATGAAGAGCAGCGTAGCGCTGACGTTTTTCTTTGTCCACCCTTGCAACCACATTATTTTCTTGGCTAAAAGTAACACCTTCAGGTATGTATCCTACAATTAGCCCACCCGATTGTTTCTTAATACGAACAGGCATATCATTCACCCATGCTGTATCCATGGGTTGTCCGCCGCCTTGTGGGTGAAAAATGTTATCTTTTAAAGCTATCCAATGCCCCTCATCATCATGCCCTTGTGCCAGTAAGGAGGTTTCAATTTCGTACTGATAAGTGTCCGACAAATAAATATTGTTTTGCATAATTTTATACCTGTTTACTATTCATATTGCCAAATACAAACCTGCAATACATTCGGTGAATCATTATCCGGTAGCTGATTTTATATCATCTTTGTTCGCTTTAAGAAACCCTAAATTATCACTATAATTAAATATAAAAGAAAATAGCCCATGCAATTGAATGGGCTATTTCAGTCATAAAATTTAATATCAGAATTACTGCAAATAATTTTCCATTGTTTCGAAAAGACGCAAATCATCACTAAAGCGTACTTCCCGAACATCTTCTAATTTTTCAACTTGGTTAATCATTTGCGACAAGCGCTCATCTTTTTGTACTAATAGCCATATACGGCTCTCATCTTTATCTTTAATCGGCATACATAGAATGCCATCAACGTTAAATGCTCTACGGGCAAATAAACCACAAATATGTGACATAACACCTGGGTGGTTACGAACAATTAGCTCTAAAGCAATCGGATGATGTTCAAATACCATAATTACGCTCCAATCATATCAATGTTAGCTGCACCCGGCGGAACCATTGGATATACCTTTTGATTAACATCAATCAAGGCATGGATCAAACATGGACCTTTGGTATTCATTATCGCTTCTAATGCCATTTCTGGGTCTGCTTCATTATTTAAATCGCAAGTTTGCAGACCAAACCCTTCCGCAATCTTGATAAAATCCGTTTGATACGGATAAGCTGCAGCAAATATACGGTTTTCAAAAAATAAATCTTGCTGTTGATGTACCATTCCTAACGCTTGGTTATTCATTAAGATGATTTTGATATTCAGTTGATGCTCCGCTGCGGTTGCCAACTCTTGAATATTCATCATCAAACTGCCATCACCGGAAAAACACACAATGGTTTTTTCGGGCTTTGCCAGCGCAGCACCAATGGCGGCAGGCAGACCAAAACCCATGGTACCTAACCCACCTGATGTCAGCCATTGACGTGGGCGAGACAGAGGATAAGCTTGGGCTGCCCACATTTGGTGCTGACCAACATCCGTTGTCACAATCGCATCTTCGCCTGCTGCACGTGCCGTAGACAGAACTAAACCATAATGGTTTAACGGGTTATCAGCCTCGCTAAAATTCAATGGATATTTCTCTTTTAATTGATTAACTTGCGCCATCCATTCTGTGCGCTCATTACGTTCAACTAAAGGCAATAACAATTCCAATATTTGACCCGCATCAGCATGAATGGCGATATCTGGGCGCTTAATTTTGCTAATTTCTGCTTTATCGATATCCACATGGATAATTTTTGCGTTAGGGCAAAATTTCTCAGCTTTCCCTATCGCTCTATCATCAAAACGCGCGCCAATCACAATTAACAAATCCGATTCTTCCATAATCATGTTAGTACTTGCGGCAGCATGCATACCTAACATCCCTAAATATAAGGGGTTTCGCATCGGGATAGTACCAAGTGCCATTAATGTCATGGTTGTCGGTAACGTTGCTTTTTCCGCAAATGCAATCGCCGTTTCTGTGGAATCGGAGCTAATTACCCCACCACCAAAATACAGTACTGGACGTTTCGCGTTATTAATCATTTCAGCCGTTTGTAGCACTTTTTCCATGTCAAATGCAGGGGCTTTATCTTTCGGTAATACTTCTGGTATTTCAGTTAGTTCAATTGTGGCTGTTTGAACATCTTTTGGAATATCAATCCAAACAGGTCCAGGGCGGCCTGACTCTGCAATACGAAAAGCATCACAAATCACTTGTGGCAATTCATTGATATTACGAACCAAATAGTTATGTTTCGTTACTGGAATCGAAATACCATAGGTATCAACTTCTTGGAAAGCATCTGTACCAATCATTGATGAAGAAACTTGAGCAGTAATACAAACCAGCGGGATAGAGTCCAGCTTTGCATCTGCGATAGCGGTCACTAAGTTTGTCGCACCAGGGCCACTTGAAGAGATACAAACCGCGGCTTTTCCCGTGGTACGAGCAATTCCCTGAGCTATAAAACCTGCACCTTGCTCATGACGTGCCAGTATGTGGCGGATTTTCTGGCTTTGACCTAATGCGTCATAAAAAGGTAAAGCCGCTCCACCTGGAATGCCTGAAACGATAGTAATACCGTGCTTTTCCAGTAAATATACGATTAATTCCGCACCCGTAAAGCGGGTTTTATGTGGTGTTGTGGTGCCCGATTCGCTCATCATAATTATCCTTTGCTAGCCTGCGGATCCGAGCGAGAGGTGATAAAAAACCCCGCTCGGTTTGCGCCGGCGGGGTTTCTAAATCTGCGTTGATTTGTACCCGTTACGGCGCTAAGCCCACGACCACCACCACACGCACGACCACCGCGGCACATGGCGCGGTTAGTAGTAGGTTTGAGTGATTAGTAATCATGTTCACGGGATTTTCCTGTTTAGTCTGTCTAATTTATTGATTGTTGTTTTTCAGTTTCTTTTCTTAAGAAAACATAAATTTCTCAGGATGACAATCATTTTTTCTTGTTTTATTCCAAAGGAATGGTAATTGCGACATTCATCACACACCACTCTAATGGAGATATTATCTACAAAAATAAAAAAATACAGCATTAATCGCTATTTTAAATCACCCAAAAAACCTTGACTTAAAGTCAACTTCAAGTTGTATCCTTTGCTCCAATCAAGGGGATTGCGCCCTTGATGGAAATATTAACTAATTGATTTTTAATTAATAAACAGAGGGATATATGCCAAAATCCGTTTGGTGGTTAGCCATCACACTTGCATTATTTATCACAGGAAATGCTATTGTCCTTTCTGTAGCAGTGGTTATTGGCGAAAAACTGGCTACCAACCCAACTTATGCAACAATTCCACTGGTAAGCCAGTACGTTGGCTTAATCCTAGCAACTATTCCGATCGCGTTTTTAATGCAAAAGTATTCGAGAAGAGTAGGCTTTATTATTGGTAACATCGGTGGGTTAATCGGCGCAGGCTTTTCTATTCTGGGCGTGATAGAAAGCCATTTAATTTATTTTTCTATTGGACTGTTTTTTACTGGGATTGCTATTGGTACTGCACAACAATTCCGTTTTGCCGCAATTGAAGAAGCCCCCATTTCTTTACGAGTAAAAGCCATTGGCCTAGTTATGAGTGGAGGCATTGCCGCAGCCTTAATCGGCCCAACATTAGCTATTACCACCCAACGATTTTTTACAGAATACCCGTTTGCAGGGCCGTTCATCACGTTAGCCGCCATTTATGTAATCGCATTTATTCTATTATTAATTGTGCCATTAAAGAAAATAGTGAAAACGCCATCGGATGAAGTGTTAGTCAAACGCGACTACAGTGCATTGTATTCACAACCTATTTTAAAATTAATCGCCATTGTTAGCGCGGTTGGATATGCCATTGTGGTCTTCACCTTTGCCTCGATACCGTTATCTATGAAACAACATGATTTCGCCTTTTCCTCTATTGCAATTGTATTTCAATTCCATGTATTAGGTATGTTTGCACCGTCATTTTTCACTGGAACATTAATTCATCATTTAGGGACAAAACGCATTATTTTCTGCGGTATCATATTGTTAATTTTATCAGCGACTATGAACCTGCTAGGTAACCATTTTTACAATTATTTGTTGGCGGGTATTTTTGTCGGTGTCGCCTGGAATTTAATTTTAATCAGCACTACTAACCTATTACCACATACCTATGAAGCTCATGAACGCGCTAAAGTGCAGGGAATGACCGATTTTCTTATCTATTTCTTCGGTGGAATAGGTAGCTTAGGAGCAGGGGTTCTTTTCTTCACATTCGGTTGGCAGACGATGAATACCCTATCTGTCGTCATCTCAGCCATAATTTTAATTAGTTTCTGGAAGCTAAAGAAATATATCCCCAGCAACCAATGAAGAGCTTTACCATAGTACCGTGTTTTTATATTCAAAGGGCGTAATAGTTTCATCTGTTGCTAATCGATATCATTATGAATATATCTCCTTAAGATAAACTCTACTGGCTATAAACTAATTAAAAATCGGTGTTTTGTCTATTTTACAAATTAACAAACTGTATTCGGTTTTGTTTACCATTTATTTATTGGCTATTGACTTAATGACGGATAAGATTAAAAAGTAACTAATAGGAAGATATTATGTATAAAGAAATCCCTGTTCCCTGTAATGGGAAATACACAGAATTTCAATCTACAGTTGTTAATGAAATATTAGTTTGGATTGAAATGAACTTAACCAGTCGTTTATTACTCGATGATATCGCACTCAGATCAGGATATACAAAATGGCATTTACAAAGAGTATTTAGAAAAGTCGTAGGTATGCCTTTAGGTGAATATATTCGCCGAAGGAGAATTTGTGAAGCTGCTAAAGACCTATGTTCCACCGAGCTTCAAGTTATTGATATTGCATTAAAATACCAATTCGACTCCCAACAATCTTTTGCAAAGCGATTTAGAGCTTATTTAGGTACGTCACCGTCAATCTATCGCCTATCGGGTGAAAGTCAAAATGACCCATTACTACTGGAACCTAAAGTAGCTTGATACGCTAATATGAAAATAAAATTTATATTTCCTTTTTTAATAACACTACCAATACAAAGCCCCATGTAAGTTAACTACTGGGGCTTTATTATTTCCCATTTAGTTAAGAAAACCTTAATTTAAAATTAATAAAACCTTAAGGTTTCAGTTTTATATTTACTTTACTATCTTAATAAAAAAATAATAATTTTTGGGGTATATAATTTTATACATTTATCTTTATTAAAAAATAAAGGCTTCACAAGGAAGCCTTTATTTTTTGTGCATTCTAATCAGCAAATAAATTAGAACGGAATATCGTCATCGAAATCCATTGGTGGTTCATTAGTTTGTGGAGCAGGTGCTGATGAGCGTGCGGCTGGAGCTCCGCCACCACTAAATTGCTGTGCTGCTTGTGGCTGTTGAGGTTGGCCCCAACCGCCTTGGCCGCCTTGACCTTGTGATGCTGCATCACCGCCACGGCCACCTAGCATTTGCATTGAGCCGCCGATATTCACAACAACTTCTGTCGTGTAACGGTCTTGACCACTTTGGTCTTGCCATTTACGTGTTTGCAGAGAACCTTCGATATAGACTTGTGAACCTTTTTTCAGGTATTCACCTGCCACTTCCGCTAATTTGCCGAAAATAACCACGCGGTGCCATTCGGTTTTTTCACGCATCTCACCGGTTTGCTTGTCACGCCAACTTTCAGAAGTTGCCAGAGTCAGGTTTGCCACAGCTCCGCCGTTAGGCATATAACGGATTTCTGGATCTTGTCCTAGGTTACCGATAAGAATTACTTTATTTACGCCTCTGCTGGCCATTTATCACTCCTGATGCATTGAATTTTAATCTCTGGATTAGCCGTGAAGTTTACCACGACCTCGCTTTTTTGCACCACGAAATTGAAACTACTGAGCGTTATTGCGAAACGCTTTCCAACTTTTGGTGAAATTCTACCGTGCCAATTTTCAGTATAGACACAAAATAATTCGCACAGCATCTATCTTTTCGATAAATGCAGATCGCTGTTTTTCTGTTTTTCTGTTTTTCTGTTTTTCTGTTTTTCTGTTTCACCATTAAAATCTTACTCTAAATAGTTCAAGCTGTGGCTAGGCGGCAAGCGAAGGTATCGCGGGGAGCATACAAAAGTATGTGACCTGCGTAGCTGAGAGCAGCCAACAACGCCACGGTTTGAAATATGACGAATAGGAAATACTGTATATCCATTCAGCCATAAATATGTGATAATAGTCTCTTGCGATTGTTCAATATCAAATCATCCGGGAAGTGGTAAATGGATAATATCGAAGTCCGCGGCGCACGCACGCATAATCTGAAAAACATCAATCTCATCATCCCTCGCGACAAACTCATTGTTATTACTGGGTTATCTGGTTCAGGGAAATCATCTTTAGCTTTTGATACCCTGTATGCAGAGGGTCAGCGCCGTTATGTTGAATCTTTATCTGCTTATGCTCGCCAGTTTCTTTCTTTAATGGAGAAACCGGATGTCGATCATATTGAAGGGTTATCCCCTGCAATTTCGATTGAACAAAAATCCACTTCACATAACCCACGTTCGACGGTCGGAACCATCACAGAAATTCATGACTATCTGCGGCTATTATTTGCACGTGTTGGTGAACCTCGCTGCCCTGATCACGACATACCGCTTGCGGCTCAAACTGTTAGCCAGATGGTCGATAATGTTCTGGCTCAACCCACCGATCGCCGAATGATGCTACTTGCTCCTGTCGTTAAAGAACGTAAAGGGGAGCACGTTAAGTTACTCGATAACTTAGCCAGCCAAGGCTATATCCGTGCCCGAATTGATGGGGAAGTTTGCGATCTATCCGATCCACCAAAGCTCGAATTACAGAAAAAACATACGATTGAAGTCATTGTCGATCGTTTTAAAATTCGTGATGACATCGCTCAGCGTTTAGCCGAATCCTTTGAAACTGCACTAGAACTCTCTGGCGGTACCGCAATTGTCGCGGATATGGATGATGCGAATGCAGAAGAACTGGTTTTTTCTGCCAATTTTGCCTGCTCTGTTTGCGGCTACAGTATGGTGGAACTTGAGCCTCGCCTATTTTCTTTTAACAACCCTGCAGGGGCCTGTCCAAGCTGTGATGGCTTAGGTGTTCAGCAGTTTTTTGATCCCGAAAGAGTCATTCAAAATACTGAAATCTCACTCGCAGGTGGTGCAATTCGGGGTTGGGATCGCCGTAATTTTTACTATTTCCAAATGCTGATGTCATTAGCTGAGCATTATAAATTTGATGTGGAAGCGCCTTATGACACTCTGAGTCCTGCCATTCAAAAAATTATTTTATATGGTTCAGGCAAAGAAACGATTGAGTTTAAATACCGTAATGACCGTGGCGACATCACTGTGCGCCGGCACCCTTTTGAAGGCGTGCTCAATAATATGGAACGCCGTTATAAAGAAACAGAATCAACGGCTGTCCGTGAAGAATTAGCGAAATATATTAGCAACCGTCCATGTGTCTCTTGCCATGGGACGCGCTTACGTAAAGAGGCGCGCTTTGTATTTGTTGAAAATACGACATTGCCTGAAATCGCAGATTACAGCATTGGCCACGCAATGGAGTTTTTCCAAAATCTAAAACTCACAGGCCAGCGCGCTCAAATCGCAGAAAAAGTTTTAAAAGAAATTGGCGATCGCCTGAAATTTCTCGTCAATGTTGGGCTTAATTATCTGACACTTTCACGCTCTGCTGACACCTTGTCTGGTGGTGAAGCACAACGCATTCGTTTAGCAAGCCAAATTGGAGCAGGTTTAGTCGGTGTGATGTATGTCCTTGATGAACCATCAATTGGCTTACACCAACGTGATAATGACCGCTTACTTGAAACCTTGATCCACCTGCGTGATCTAGGAAATACCGTGATCGTCGTTGAACATGACGAAGACGCGATCCGCGCCGCAGACCATGTGATTGATATCGGCCCGGGTGCTGGGGTGCATGGTGGGCAAATTGTTGCCCAAGGAACACTGGAAGATATTGTCGCAAACCCTGATTCACTCACTGGTAAATTTTTAAGTGGTGAGCGCAGAATTGATATCCCGCAGAAACGCGTTCCAATTAATAAAGATAAAATGCTGACAGTGTTTGGGGCAAAGGGTAATAACCTGAAAAATGTGACGTTAAAAGTCCCTGTTGGGTTATTTACCTGCATCACTGGCGTGTCTGGTTCAGGCAAATCAACACTGATAAACGATACGCTATTCCCTATTGCTCAACGCCAATTAAATGGGGCGACTACCATCACCCCTGCCCCTTATTTAGATGTAGAAGGTTTAGAGCACTTTGATAAGGTCATTGATATTGACCAGAGCCCAATAGGCCGTACACCACGTTCGAACCCTGCCACCTATACTGGTGTGTTTACACCTGTGCGTGAACTATTTGCCGGTGTGCCTGAGTCTCGGACTCGTGGTTATAACCCAGGACGTTTTAGCTTTAACGTTAAAGGCGGTCGTTGTGAAGCTTGCCAAGGTGATGGGGTTATCAAGGTTGAAATGCACTTCTTACCTGATGTGTATGTCCCTTGTGACCAATGTAAAGGCAAACGCTATAACCGCGAAACGCTAGAAATTAAATATAAAGGTAAAAATATCCATGAAGTGCTGGATATGACCATCGAAGAGTCTCGTGAATTTTTTGATGCCGTACCTGCCCTTGCCCGCAAGTTACAAACGCTGATGGACGTTGGTTTATCCTATATCCGCCTAGGTCAATCAGCGACGACGCTCTCTGGTGGTGAAGCACAGCGTGTGAAATTAGCTAAAGAGTTATCTAAACGCGGTACAGGGCAAACTATCTATATTTTGGATGAACCAACAACTGGCCTGCACTTTGCTGATATTCAACAGCTCTTAGTCGTTTTACATCAGCTTCGTGACCAAGGAAACACCATTGTGGTGATTGAGCACAACCTTGATGTCATTAAGACAGCGGACTGGATTGTCGATTTAGGCCCTGAAGGGGGTAGTGGCGGCGGTGAAATCTTAATTGCAGGCACACCAGAAGAAGTGGCTGAGTGTGAAAAATCTCACACCGCACGGTTCTTAAAAACGATTTTAGAACGCGGCTACTAAGTAGAAAGGCCATTAAAAAATAAGTAAGAAGATTATCAGGGAGCATTTTGTTCCCTGATAATTATTACGATAGCTAAGAATTATTGGCTAACGGCAGCAAATGCTTCAACAATGCGTTTAACATTATGGCGATTGACACCTGCCATACAAACACGGCCAGTTCCAACCAAATAAACCGCAAATTCGTCTTTCAGGCGAGCCACTTGCTCTTTAGAAAAACCAGTGTAGCTGAACATACCGCGCTGCTTTAATAAGTGATCGAAATTTTGGTTTGGTAATGCTTTTTTTAGCTCATCCACCAATACCGTACGCATGTCTAAAATACGTAAGCGCATCTCTTCCACTTCCGCTAACCATTTGGCTTTTTCTGCGCTGTTGGTTAATACCGCAGCAACAATTTTTGCACCATTAGATGGCGGGCTAGAATATAAACGGCGAACACCCGCTTTTAACTGGCCTAACACACGGTCACGTTCATCTTGGTTTTCACAGATCACAGAAAGGCCACCTGCACGTTCACCGTAGATACCAAAGATTTTAGAAAATGAGTTACTGACAAACACGGGTAAGCCAGCTTTAACCATCGCTCGGATAGCATAAGCATCTTCATTAATGCCTTCTGCAAAACCTTGATAAGCAATATCTAAAAATGGGATCAATTTGCGTTCTAATGCTACCTTAGTGACTTCATCCCATTGTGCAGGAGTCAGGTCGGAGCCTGTTGGGTTATGACAGCACGGGTGCATTAGGATGATGCTATTAGCAGGCAATTGTTTGAATGTCGCTAGCATCTCATCAAATTTAACGCCTTTGGTTTTTTCATCAAAGTACGGGTAGTAATGCACTTTTGTTCCCGCACCTGAAAAAATAGAGGCATGGTTTTCCCAAGTTGGGTCACTGCACCACACTTCGGAATCGGGATAATATTGATGTAAAAAATCAGCACCAATTTTTAACGCACCAGAACCACCAATCGTTTGGACGGTAGCGATACGTTCCTGTGCAATTAGCGGGCAATCCTCACCAAATACTAATTTTTGTAATTCAGTACGGTAATCTTTCAAACCTTCCATAGGCAAATACAGTGATGCGCTTGCTGGCAGTTTATTTAACGCCGCTTTTGCCGTACCGACTGTCGCCAGTTCAGGGGTTTTCCCGTCACCATCATAGTAAAGACCGATACTCAAATTAATTTTATTTTCACGAGAGTCTTTATTAAATTCATCCATTAACGACAGAATTGGGTCGCCCGGATAAGCATCAACATGTTCGAACACAGGACATCTCCTAATCATTATTTTACGCTAAATAAACCAAGCGATGATTTGCCATATTTAGCGCCATTTTTACGTTGTTATCTGAAAATAACCCTTTGCTGGCTATTCGTCTACATATTCCATTGCAACTCTAGAGGTTAACTTCGTCAGTAACTCATAGTTGATAATGCCTGTTTGTGTGGCAATTTCTTCAACCGGTAGTTGATTTCCCCACAAAATAACGTCATCCCCCACTTTATCATCGGCATTTAGTCCCAAATCCACCACTGTCATATCCATGGAAATTCGCCCAACAATAGGCACTTTTCGCCCATTAATTAACACCGGCGTGCCTGAAGGTACGTTACGTGGATAACCATCACCATAGCCGATTGCAACAACACCAAGCAGTGTGTCTTTGTCACTACACCATGTTTCACCATAACCTACACATTGTCCTGCCGCATGTTCCCTAACCGCAATTAATGTTGATTTTAGTGTCATCACAGGAAGCAAACCGAAGTCTTCTGCACTTTTCCCTTCTTGTGGCGAAGCGCCATACATCATGATCCCTGGACGAACCCAGTCATAGTGAGCTTCTGGCCAAAGTAAAATTCCTGCGGAGGCGGCAATGGATTTCTCACCCTCTTTACCGTCAATAAACTGTTTAAAGCAGGCAATTTGTTTTTCAGTCGTCGGTAAATGGGGGGCATCCGCTTGGCAAAAATGACTAACAATATTGATAGGGAGCTGAACTTGCTGGCAGCGTTGTAAACGTTGATAAAAGCCTTCGGCATCTTTAGGAAGTATGCCAAGGCGGTGCATACCTGTATCCAGTTTCATCCAAACTTTAAGAGGATAGGGTAATTTGGTAGCTTCTAGCATTTCAAGCTGTTCTATACAGTGGATCACGGTGTCAATCTGGTGTTCTGCCATTAACAACAAGTCAGATTGTTCAAAAAAACCCTCCAGTAAAACAATCGGTTTTATCACACCGTGCTGCCGTAATAGTAGCGCCTCATTGAGTCTTGCCACACCAAAGCCATCCACCAGCTCTTCTACTGCCTGACCAACCCCTACTAACCCATGACCATAAGCGTTTGCTTTGACAACTGCAATCATCTGGCTATTTGGTGCAATTTCTTTCACCCGTTGCAAGTTGTGTCGCAGAGCGCGGCGGTTTATCAATGCGGTTGCCGCTTTCATTGTTTCCTCGTTCTTTTTCTCTAAACCCGCTAAAAATTAAGCTGCCCTTTGGCAG
Organism: Providencia sp. PROV182; assembly: GCF_028480325.1. Taxonomy (NCBI): domain Bacteria; kingdom Pseudomonadati; phylum Pseudomonadota; class Gammaproteobacteria; order Enterobacterales; family Morganellaceae; genus Providencia; species Providencia sp. PROV182. Next base: position 53,193 of record NZ_JAMPOL010000015.1, read on the forward strand.
CCCAATATATTCTCTATTTGTTATACGCTAAAAAATATCAATTTCCATTCGATCTTGTTTCTGTATAAAGAAAAAATTATTCAAACTAGTTTAACTTTAATACTCTAAATAGTTTGCATTGTCGCTAGGCGGCGATTGAGCTAATCCAAGAAGCATACATAAGTATATGATTCGCGTAGCCGAGTGCAGCCAACACCGTGACAGCGCAAAATATGACGAGTATTTATGATGAGGATTTAGTCCTCATCATTATAAGCTGGCCCTGCATAATTATCGAAGCGCGACCACTGCCCATTAAACGTCAACCGCACCGTACCAATCGGCCCGTTACGCTGTTTACCGAGAATGATTTCCGCAACCCCTTTGAGCTCACTATTATCGTGATAAACCTCATCACGATAGATAAACATGATTAAGTCCGCATCCTGCTCGATAGACCCTGATTCACGTAAATCCGAGTTAACAGGGCGCTTATCGGCACGTTGCTCAAGACTACGGTTTAACTGCGACAGAGCCACCACAGGTACATTTAATTCTTTCGCTAGCGCCTTAAGTGAACGTGAAATTTCGGCAATTTCTAACGTACGGTTGTCAGAAAGAGCAGGAACTCGCATCAATTGGAGGTAGTCAATCATGATCAAACTTAAACCACCATGTTCACGATAAATACGCCTCGCACGTGAACGAACCTCTGTGGGAGTCAGGCCCGAAGAGTCATCGATGTACATATTGCGCTTTTCCATCAAAATACCCATCGTGCTTGAAATTCGCGCCCAATCCTCATCATCAAGTTGCCCAGTACGAATACGGGTTTGGTCAACACGGGATAATGATGCCAACATACGCATCATGATTTGGTTTCCTGGCATCTCTAAACTGAAGATTAAAACAGGTTTTTCTTCCGTCATCGCCGCGTTTTCGCACAAGTTCATTGCAAAAGTGGTTTTCCCCATCGATGGACGCGCGGCCACAATAATTAAATCAGAACCTTGTAAACCTGCGGTTTTTTTATCGAGGTCTTGGTAACCTGTTGAAACCCCAGTAACACCGTCGTGCGGTTGTTGGTAAAGTTGCTCAATTTTTTCAACAGTTTCAGACAAAATGGCTTCAATACCTTTTGGTCCCTCGTCTTTATTCGCTCTTGACTCGGCGATTTGGAATACTTTGGTTTCGGCTAAATCGAGGAGATCTTCACTGCTTCGCCCTTGTGGATCATAACCTGCATCTGCAATTTCATTAGCGACTGAAATCATATCCCGAACAATCGCACGTTCGCGGACGATGTCTGCATAAGCATTAATATTCGCCGCACTTGGCGTATTTTTAGATAGCTCAGCCAAATAAGCAAAACCACCGACGCTATCCAACTCACCCTGCTGTTCTAGTGATTCTGATAAGGTGATAAGGTCAATAGGTTTGCCTTGCTCAAGCAAAAATTGCATCTGTGAGAAAATGGTACGGTGGGGGCGGCTAAAGAAATCAGCGTGGGTCACACGTTCAGAAACGGTATCCCAACGCTCGTTATCTAACATTAACCCCCCTAAAACAGACTGCTCCGCTTCGAGAGAATGTGGTGGAAGTTTTAACCCTTCCATTTGGTGGTCTCGTGGGGCATCCGTTTTAAAATTTGATGAGGGTTTTTTAGCCATACATTAATATCCAAGTCTATAATTAACGATCTGCGCTTAGTATACGCCAATCTTATTTTTTTGTGGTTTTCTTTGCGTCTTTGCGCAAAGTAATCACAAGATAAAATACATCACTGAAAGCACAAACCTATAATTCTTCTGATTGAAACATGGCGTTATGATAAAACGATTGTTATTGTAATTAAAATGAATAGTCCTTATTGGAGATTGTCATGGCAAAACGTATTGAATTCGCGCAACATGGCGGCGCTGATGTACTTAACTTAGTAGATTATTCCCCAGCAAACCCAGCAGATAATGAAATTCAAATAGAAAACCGTGCTATCGGGATTAACTTTATCGACACCTATGTTCGCAGCGGTTTATACCCTGTTGCTAAGCTACCAAGTGGCCTTGGTACAGAGGCGGCAGGTGTTGTTGTGAAAACTGGTGCCCATGTCACAGGTTTCAAGCCCGGTGACCGTGTCGTTTATGCGCAAGGCCCTCTAGGTGCTTATAGCGAAGTCCATAATGTCCCTGAAAGGGCCGTGGCACACCTTCCTGATGGTATTACCTTTGAACAAGCCGCTGCCAGCTCATTAAAAGGCATGACGGTTTATTATTTATTCCATCAGACATATCAACTGAAACGTGACGAAGTCTTTCTGTTCCACGCCGCTGCAGGTGGCGTTGGGTTGATAGCTTGCCAATGGGCAAACGCGCTAGGCGCTAAGATGATAGGCACGGTGGGTTCTGCAGATAAAGCGTTAAGAGCCAAAGATGCCGGGGCATGGGAAGTCATCAATTACCAAACAGAAGACATTGCAGCTCGCGTGAAAGAAATCACTAATGGCGAGAAAGTGAATGTGGCGTATGACTCTGTCGGTCAATCTACATGGATTGCTTCTTTAGACTCGCTCAAGCGTCGCGGCTTAATGGTGAGTTTTGGTAACGCTTCTGGTCCTGTTACCGGTGTAAACTTAGGAATTTTAAACCAAAAAGGCGGATTATACGTCACTCGCCCATCACTTGGTGTCTATGTGACTAACCGTGCTGAGCTAGACCAAGCTAGTAATGCCTTATTTGATATGATTTTAAGCGGAAAAGTGAATGTAGATGTGCCGCAATCACAAATTTTTGCTTTAAAAGATGCACAAAAAGCTCACCTCACTATCGAATCAAGAAAAACCCAAGGTTCGAGTTTGCTTATTCCGTGATAAATAGCCCCCTTAATTAGCCAGTCATTTTTGCTAGTTAAGGGGCTTTATCTATTTTTAAGATTTAATTCTAGAGCTTAAACAGAGGAAGCTATGTGCCGATAAACATAGACGCCAGATATAAAAGAAATCATTACTGCTACTGACATAAAATAATAAATAACAGTTGTTGAATCGCCAAAAAAGTATATAACCATTCCAATAAAAGGGAGCACAGACTGATTAAGCAATACAATAATAGATGAGACTCCAGCAAAATAATTTGACGGAATACATTCTATACGTACCATTCGACAAATATTTCCTGTAAAGACTTTACCAATAATAGAAATTGCGTAGAAACAAACGAATATTATAAATGATGAAGGATATGATATTAAAAAAATCGAACTCCCCGTAATAATCAGAACCGCGCTAAGTAGAAGTTTTTTCCGCTGAATAAAGTGAGTTAATGAACTATAGAGATAGGTTCCAGTGACACCACAAAGGCCAGCCGCAACATCAATAAAACCGAAATACTTCGCAGGAAGCCCCATTTCTTTGTCAATCAATGCCGTACCACTCGATTCAATAATGCTATCAAACATATTATTACCAATGGCGAGTAATACGGTTAAAAACAATATTGGTATAGAAAAAATATAGATAAAATGGTGTTTGAACAGCCCATTTTCCTGACCTGAAACATTCTGATTATCTTCATGCTTCATATTGCTCAATTCTTTTTTCTTTAAAATAAAAAAAAGAGCATTAATAATATAAAGTAAAAGTGGAATGATAAGTACTGTACGAATCCCATAGTCGATAATTATCATGCCAATCAATGGACCTACTATCATTCCAGAAAAGTCCATTCTTGATATTAAATTAACATGATATTCCTTTTTGTAACTTATTAATGAGATAATTTTCTCATAAGAAATAATAGTTTGAGAGTTTCCTATTGATATTAGGCTACCCACAATACCAAATGCGACTGCAATTATTAGGTCTGAAGAAAAATCATTGAAAGCTAAAAATAGACATCCTATTGATTTGATAACATCAGATAAAATAGAAAGTGGGCGTACTCCAAGTCTATCAATGTATTTACCAATAAGTGGAATAATTAATATTCTTGGTAACCACCATAGAGCATAGGATAAACCTGAATATTCAATACTACCTGTTAACTGGTAAACTAGAACTGGCGTGAGAAAGACCATAAGGCCATCCGCAGTAAGTACGCAAAAAAGCATTAAAAAGAATAGGTTGCTCATAACTTATATTTTTATACCTTCTCCTTCAATAACACTTTAACATATCGACCTAACTTATCATCAAATACCACTACTGATTTAGGTGTGTTGTGCGTGGGTGCCTCTCTGACTATTTCCTTCTGCTTCTCAATCAGAAACTCATAGTATTTTTTATCTGCTTTGATATTATTTGTCTTATAACTCATATAATTTAGATTTTTTATTGGCCAGTCTATTACATCATGACCAGGAATATATTCTTTATCCTCACTGATATAAATAATCGGCCTATTAACAGTAACCACGCCAGCCATATTCATCAGGGCATGCGCTACACCACATGGAATAACTAATTCCACATTAGGCAAAGGAGTGAATGTTATTTCATCTTCAACGAAAATAGTATCCGAACCTTCCCTCATATCAACTAGCTTTAGTGTAATTTGATGTTCGGCTTTACCCAGAAAAGTTAAATGGTCTTCTTGGCCCAAATGTAATCCATAAGAATCAAAATCGTAATGTTCATAACCATGTTCTACAATATACATCGGTGACATTCTTGTCAGTGGGACAATTCCACTGTATTTCCCTGTTTTGACTGATGGAATTTCTTTAAATTCAACACCAATAATTATTGAATTAGGTAGAACCAAAACCTCATCATCATTAATTTTCTCTCTGATACGTACATTTATTTTGCTTCCATCATCTAAGTTAAGCTCTCGAGTTTCAGAATGTTGAAATTTGTGTTTCATTAAATTTTTATGCTGATATTCAGCAATACGATGATAAACAATATCAGCTGCTTCTTCTGTCATTGGAAAGTAGCCAGATACCTCTGAAGGATGAACATTTTCTGGTATATTTATAACATCATTGTCAGGAAACCAAGTAAGGTCAGGTCGCGATAATGTTTCAATATCAGGAAGAAAAAGTGCATAGGAATTAATTGTGAATATATTTTCCAGATTATGAAATGTATGAGCAATGCCAGGTGGAATTACAAGTGTTTTTGCCGAAGATGGAGTAATATTAAATTCCAATGACACTCTGAATGTGGGGGAATTTGCACGGCAATCGATGAATTTTGCAGTTATGATTTGCTCTGTATTTCCGATGAAAGTCAGCGTATCTTGCTGGCCTAAATGAATCCCATACTGACCGTATTTAAATTCATGCTCACCATGATAGATAATATTTATAGGGTAGGTAGTAACGAAAGGAATAACATATGAGTCTGACTTTCCATTATTAACTCTCCATCGTGAGATCCAATGTAACCCTGTAATAGTTATTTTTTGGTTGAGATCATTAATTTCATCCATATAAAACCTCATTTAAGGTGGCAGCCCTAACCTACAGGCCGCCAAGATAATTAAATATTGACCACTTCTATGTCATAACCTGCACTTTCTGCACTTTTTATTAGTTCGCTCAGGCTACTTGTATTAAGTTGATAATATTTATCATCTGCTGGTGCATTTTTGATTCCAGCCAGATAAGCAAGCTTATCTAAAGCAACAGTTGCCACAGATTTTGTCTGTAGGATCATGTCAGTAAAACTATTTCCTTCTGCATTTATTACTTCAACACTTTTTGGAGATTTGTATAGGCGGGCTATATTTTGAATTTCGCTCATATGAGCTCCTTACTTTAGATTAAAAAGTATATAGGTATGTTTATGTCATGAAGGTGAAATGAAACATTAAAAAAACATTTCATTAACACTTATAGCATCGACATTTTTATTCTGTCAATAACCAATTAGTTTTTTAATCCAAAAAACACCAAAATTTCGATATTAATATTCACATATATTTAATATAAAATTATATAATAAACATAGTAACAAATATCCATTCAAGAAATAGAACTTACCATTCACTAGATCTTTTATATTCAAGAAATGTCATTGCAGTCTGCGATTGACGATAATTGGCTTTTACATAATCGATTCTCTCGATGGAATTTTCGCCAAGGAAGCCCATCAAATAAAGAATGAAATGAGTAAAGAAAATAGAGAGGATCGCTGCATATGTCACCCCTTTTCAAAGACCTAAGCCAGCGAAAGCTGGCTTAGGTGTTGGCAACGTGCGAAATCAATAAGATATTAGTATTTCAATGAATTACATAACCGTATGCATTTAAACATTCCTATACTTGTTCAATTAAGATCGCACTCAAACTGAACAAATATTATACAATCCATAAAGTTACATAAAGTAACTGTAATTGAGCTAGAGTTTTGCCTTTACGAGTAATTTATACTCACTCACCACGCGTCACAAATTCGAGAGCTTGCTCAACAACGACTAAGTCAGCCCCTTTTTTATGCGCATTTTCACTTAAATGACGACGCCACTGACGTGCGCCGGGGATACCTTGGAAAATCCCTAACATATGGCGGGTCATATGGCCTAAATAAGCGCCTTTCGATAACTCTTTTTCGATGTAAGGGTACATCGCTCTAACAGCGTCAACACCATTAGTGACAGGAAAGTGCTCACCAAACAATTGGTTATCAACCGCCGTTAAAATAGACGGGTTTTGATAGGCTTCGCGCCCCACCATGACGCCATCTAGGTGTTGAAGATGCTCTTTTGCGTCTTCCAGCGTTTTGACTCCACCATTAATCGCCATGGTCAAATGAGGAAAATCACGTTTTAATTGATAAACTCGCGGGTAATCAAGTGGTGGGATTTCACGATTTTCTTTTGGGCTAAGGCCGGATAACCATGCTTTACGTGCATGGATAATAAACATTTCACAACCGCCTTTATCAGAAACGGTTTCAATAAAATCACATAAAAACGCGTAGCTGTCTTGCTCATCAATACCAATACGAGTTTTTACGGTTACAGGAATAGAAACCACGTCTTGCATGGCTTTCACACAATCAGCAACAAGCTGTGCATCTCCCATTAAACAAGCACCAAAACGCCCATTTTGTACGCGATCTGATGGGCACCCCACATTTAGATTAATTTCATCATAACCACGCTCTTGTGCCAATTTAGCACATTGGGCTAATGCAGCAGGGTCGCTACCACCAAGTTGTAAGGAAACAGGATGTTCTTCCTCACTAAAAGCAAGATAGTCCCCTTTTCCGTAAATAATCGCCCCTGTTGTGACCATTTCGGTATACAGCAAGGTGTTTTTGCTTAATAAGCGATGAAAATAACGGCAATGGCGATCTGTCCAATCGAGCATCGGCGCAACGGAAAATCGGTTTAGGTTGGTGTAGCCTTGTTTTGAGGTATTTTGATGCATGGTGGTCTTGTGTATTGAAATCAAATGGATAGCCCCCAAAAGTAAGGAGCCAAGCAAAAACAGCAGGCTATTATAACATAGAGCGAATTAAGTGCGATGATGACGAAAATGAGCGGCTGAACTCAGTTAATTTAACGAAATAACCCCCGATATGAGCAATGTCATATCGAGGATTTTTAAACCAATTATGTCATTTTAATACTCAGTCACGCACTATTTTTTCGCAGAAAGCAGTGCATAGCTGGTCATTAAATTACGGTAATCAGGGATATGGTTTGAAAACAAAGTGCCTAACCCTTCCACATCATTACGCCAATCACGGTGTAATTCACAAGCGGCACCAAACCAGCTCATCAATTGAACACCTGCTTTTGACATTCTATCCCACGCGGCATCACGTGTAATCGGGTTAAATGTACCTGAGGCATCAGTGATCACAAAAACTTCATAGCCTTCTTCCAGTGCAGATAGTGCAGGAAATGCCACGCATACTTCAGTCACAACACCGGCAATAATCAGCTGTTTTTTACCTGTGGCTTTGACAGCTTTAACGAACTCTTCGTTATCCCACGCGTTGATTTGACCAGGGCGAGCAATGAAAGGGGCATCAGGAAATGTTTCTTTTAATTCAGGAACTAACGGGCCATTAGGACCATCTTCAAAAGATGTAGTCAAAATAGTTGGTAAGTTAAAATATTTTGCCAAATCGGCCAGTGCTAACACGCTGTTCTTGAATTTATCTGGGTCTTGGTCACGAACTAGCGATAACAAACCCGTTTGATGGTCAACAAGTAATACAGCTGCATTATCTTTATCTAGGCGGTTATATTTGAAACTCATATCAACGACTCCTCAATGATTAGAAAAGTACTCTATGTGGGTTCAGATAAAACAAAAGTGGTATTTAATCTGCTTATCGCGCCTAAAACACCACTTTTTATCAAAAATATTTCAACAAGATGAATTCACACAATTCGTTATTTAGTTTCTGCGCTCATTGTGACAAAATTCCCCATACGAGCACTGGTAATTGTATAGCTATCTGCGCCCGCTGCTTTAGCTTTAGCTGCAATTTTCGCTTCTGTTGAAGCTAGCGTATCACCTGTTGCGGTGATTGTTGCTGCTGATGCACCAAATGCGACGAAAGATAATACAGAAGCTGCCATCAAAGTTTTTAACATGTTCATAGTCTAATTCCTTCATTTTTTATTCGATGAGACAACCCTTGTTGTCTGCGATGAAGGCATCATATCGACAATGTTATTTAGGTTAAAGCTAATAATATAGCTCAATTTATTCAAATTAACTGAATAATGTACTTTATCTGAAACTCACAATGGAATAAAACCGAAAGATATAATCAAGCAGCCTTGTGGTATGCTTTCCCAAAGTTGGTTTACTTCTCGCGCAACCTTTAATAGGAACTGTATATGCCACTCAATAACCGAACACTCCCTACATTTAGGTACCACCCGAACCCTATTGAAACAGAAGCTTTTCTGACGGATAAAACAGTAACCTGTGATTGTTGTAAGCAACCTACTGATATTTATTATGAAAGCCCGTTTTATTCTACTGAGGATATTGATGCTTTGTGTCCTTGGTGTATTGCTGATGGTTCTGCCAGTGCAAAATTTGATGGTGAGTTTCAAGACCCTGCCAGTGTTGAAGGTATTGATTGCGAATATGACGAGGACGGCGAGTTTTCACATACTCTAAACCTCTACCCTACTGAAATGTTTGATGAACTAATTAAACGAACACCGGGCTATCAAGGGTGGCAACAAGAAATTTGGCTCGCACACTGCCAAGAGCCTTGTGAATTCATAGGCTATGTTTACTGGGATGACATCAAAGATAGACTCGATGAATTTGTTTCCCTTGAAAATGATATCGCTGATTATGGTTTTTCAATTTCAGAGCTCGCGAATATTCTCCATCAAGATAGCTCTGCTCAAGGTTATTTATTCCGTTGTTTACATTGCAAAAAACTACGTTTGCATTTTGATTTTAGCTAATTTATATCAACTAAATCGCGTGAAGAGGCTTATCTTCACGCTCTCATCTTCAACTATTCATCAGTTCAATAATTTGCTCCGCTAATTCTGGCGTTGCGGCTGATAGCAAGCTTCCCGCAAACATGGCTTGCTTACGCTGTCCATTTAATGCACAAACTTCCCCGCCCGCCTCTCGGATACACGGAATAAGTGCCGCACTATCCCAAGGTTTCATAATGGTATCAATCGCACCATGAATGCGGCCGCTGGCAACCATGGCATGCTGATAAGCGTCATTAGCAAAAATGAAATCCCTTGCTTGGCCCACAACCGCATCCAAATGATAAATTTGCGCCCCTTCTCGGGAATCATAATTACTATTATGAATGCCTGATGCGCTTACCACTGCTTCTGATAATGATTTAGGCGATTGGCTTTCGAGTTTAAGCTGTCTTGGAGCCTGACTAGCTGTTTGCACCCAGCACCCTTCCCCTTGTGAAGCAAAGTAGAGTGTGGATATCGCGGGAAAACTAATCACACTAAGTAATGGTTCCCCATTTTCCACATAAGCAATTAACGTACTAAATAACGGCACTCCATAAATAAATGCACGCGTACCATCAATCGGGTCAATTACCCAACCAGAACTGAATTGCTGCTCACCGACAAAGCCAAACTCCTCACCTAAAACAGCGATATTCGGTGTTTTTTGTGCAAAGAATGCCCTAATTTCTTCTTCAACTCGGGTATCCGTTTCCGTAACTACGGAACGATCGGGTTTATAATCAAACTTTCCCGCCCCTTCAAAAGCGTCTACTGTCATGGTTTTGACTAATTTAGCGGCTTCGAGTGCAATATCTAACATGACCAAGCTCCTCATTGAAAAAGAAAATGAGTATAACGGATAGGTTATGGAATAAAGGCGCTAAAATGCCTTATCGACCAGAGATAAAGCACCAATACAACCTAAATTTGTTTAAGAGAAACTTCACCAAATGTCATAAATACCAAAGTATGCCCCGCAATTCCACGGTACACCCCTTGCTGATTATTGAGTTCGCAAGCCAATGCCGTTAATTGCCATGCGTCATACTCCTCGATTTGACTAATGCGGGCGGTTAATAATGCGTTGTCTTTCCGCTCGCCATAAGCTTTCACCGCGATTGCATCTTGTGTTAAAGCGCTGTCGATAGAACTGTTTGCCCAGCTCCACATCCAACTGCCTTGGCTTTGGTCATAAGTACCAACAATTTGAACGGGCGCTGTTGCCATTATATTGTCAGGCGCATGAAAAATAATGGTTCCTTCGTCTTGGTTCACTGACCAATCGGCTTCATCTAATTTCCATGTATCACAATGAAATTGGTTTTTGGCCTGTAACGCATTCATGCTACGTTCAATTAATGCCTCATAAGGCATTTGTTCTATTTCATTATCCATTTATTACCCAATATTTTTTAATGCGTTGATAATCAACTGCCAAAATTTATGATGGTCTAATTTAACAGCAACTTGAGTATGGCAATTTTCAGGCGCAGGATGGCGGAAGTCAGCCACCGTCATGCCTAACGTGTGCGTCCCAGTCAGTTCAATATTTACAGGCACTTTTTGTGTGGTCATTACGTTAGGGTCAATAACATAAGCAACCGCACAAGGGTCGTGTACTGGCGGAGCATCAAAGCCTTGAGCTTGCTTGTACATTTTCCCAAAAAAATCCAGTAGTTCGACGACAAATTGTGAACAATCACTGCCAATCGCAGCAATTTGTTTCACTACATCAGGAGTTGCTAGCGCTTGATGGGTAAGGTCTAAGCCCACCATGGTTAACGGCCATTTTTCATTGAAAACAATATGAGCCGCTTCTGGGTCAATTTTGATGTTAAATTCAGCTACCGCACTCCAATTCCCAACATGATAGCCCCCTCCCATCAGCACCACTTCTTTAACTCGTTCGACAATGCGAGGTTCAAGACGAGCAGCAAGCGCAATATTCGTTAATGCGCCAGTAGGAACTAAAGTCACCGTTTTAGGCGAGTGAGACATAATGGTTTCGATAATCAGTGAAACTGCATGTCTTTCATCAAGCTTCAATGTTGGTGTCGGTAATACAGGCCCATCAAGCCCTGATTCCCCATGAATATCAGGCGCAACTTCAATTTCCCGAACTAAAGGGCGTACCGAGCCCGCGGCAAATGGAATACCGCTAATCTTCGCCATTTCAGCGATAGCTAGTGCATTATGAGTGACTTTTTCGAGGGTTTGATTACCAGCAACGGTTGTTACCGCCAATAATTCAATGTCAGGGTTACCATAAGCCAGTAATAAAGCGATAGCGTCGTCATGGCCGGGGTCACAATCGAGGATTATTTTTTTGCTCATACCTTACCTTATTAAAATTGGAGTCAGAAATGGCACTGACCCCAATTTAACCAGCTAGCAAGGTAAAATCTATGCTTACTATCTGAATACTTAGAAATTTATTTTAAAACATGCGCATAGACACGTTTTTTCTCACCTTCATTTTTCGAAATATACACACCTTGTAACTCAGGAGCAAAGCCCGGTAATGCATTAATACCCGTTTCTAGTGCTTTGAAATAACGCAGTACTGGCCCCGACCACACTTCCCCAGGTACGACACATAATACGCCCGGTGGATACGGTAATGCCCCTTCAACGGCAATACGCCCTTCCAATTCATCTAATGGCAATAATTCACAGTTACCACGAATAAACTCTAAATGTGCTTGTTGAGGTGCCATTTTCACTTCCGGGAAGTGAGCTTTACGGAACATCTCTTTTTGCAGCTGTTTAATATTGTCATTAACGCTGAGTTGGTGCATCTCTTGGCATAAACGGCGTAATGTATAACCCTGATAATGGTCTTGATAACGCTGATAAACCGAAGGCAATACATCTTCTAATAACGCATCTTCATCCAGTAGCTGTTCGAAACGGACTAAATGGGATACTAGCAGTTCCAGTTTTTCACGGGTTTCTGCGGGTGTTAACAAAAATAAAATTGAATTTAAGTCACATTTTTCAGGGATCATGCCGTGTTCACGTAAAAAATGCGCCAAAATCGTCGCAGGCACGCCAAAAGCGTCATATTCTCCACTTTCGACATCAATACCTGGCGTCGTTAGCATCAATTTACAGGGGTCAACGAAGTATTGGTCCTGTGCATAGCCATCAAACGCATGCCAACGTTCTTGCGGTATGAAGTTAAAGAAGCGTTGCTCAGCAGCGATTTGCTCTGTTGGGTATTCGTGCCATAACTTGCCATCAACGATTTCAGGAACAAAAGGCTTAAAATAACGGCAGTGCTGAAGTATCGATTTTCTTACCTCAATCCCCACTTTCACGCAGTCCATCCACATCATTTTACCTGCATTACCTTGGTGAATACGTGCATTGACATCTAAAGAGGCAAACAAGGGATAAAATGGGCTCGTCGAGGCGTGCATCATAAAAGCATTGTTGAGTTTTTTGTGTGAAACAAAGCGCTCTTGCCCCTTGATGTGGTTATCTTTTTTATGGATTTGTGACGCTTGTGAGAAACCAGCCAGTTGTTTATGAACTGACTGAGTCACCATAATACCGGGGTCATTTTCATTTAATTCAAGTAGCAATGGCGAGCACTGGCGCATCATTGGAATAAATTGTTCATACCCCACCCACGCAGAATCAAATAAAATGTAATCACACAAATGTCCAATTTTATCAACCACTTGCCTTGCGTTATACACAGTACCGTCATAAGTTCCAAGTTGGATCACCGCTAAGCGAAATGGCCGTTGGGCTTGTGCTTTTTCAGGCATCACTTCTTGGATGAGTTCACGTAGGTAAGCGTCTTCGAAACAATGTGCATCAATGCCGCCAATAAAACCAAAAGGATTACGTGCCGTTTCTAGGTAGACCGGTGTTGCCCCCGCCTGTATCAGCGCCCCATGGTGGTTTGATTTATGATTATTACGATCGAACAAAACTAAATCACCCGGTGTTAATAGCGCATTTAGCACGACTTTGTTGGATGATGAGGTGCCATTTAAGACAAAATAAGTTTTGTCCGCATTGAAAACTTTCGCGGCAAATTTTTGTGCCTCTTTCGCTGCGCCCTCGTGGATCAATAAATCGCCCATTGCCACATCGGCATTGCATAAATCGGTACGAAACAGGTTTTCACCATAAAATTGATAAAACTGCTCCCCTGTTGGGTGGCGACGGAAAAATTGGCCGCCTTGGTGCCCCGGACAGGCGAAAGTCACATTATGGCCCGCAGCATAATCCATCATTCGAGCAAAAAATGGCGGTAATAACTGCTCAAGGTACTGATTTGCAGCATCGAGCAATTGACGGCTATTTTCTTCACGAGCAGCCGGGGATGGCGGTAATAGCGCCGTTAAATAAGGTGGTAAATTTTCATCGGTTGGCAGCTGTTTATCACTAATGATAAACAGCGGAATACTCAGCTGACTCTCAACAACTCTTTCCCACAGCCCTTGGTTGGCATCTTGTTCAGATAGCACGACAGCGGCAATATTGTTTAACTGTGCATCGCGAATATCTACCCACTGAAATTCATTAGTGAAATAGATTGCGACCCCCTGGCTACATGCCACATTGATTTTGTTCATAGCAGTCTGGCTCTTAGTTAGCTGAGGAAAAGAGGCGGACAATATACTTGATAGATCAGGGAATTGAAATGACTAGCATGGTAAGAAAAGAGGGCAAGATTTGGAAAGTCGAATATATTTTATAAGCCACTGGTTAATAGCATAAAAATTCTATCTCATCACACCCCACTCCCCCATACTTCAGGCCGTCATAAAGATAATAAAAAGATAAATTAACCAATTAACCCTGTGAACACCACAAATTAATCGGTCAATTTATCCGTAATGGGACGTTAGTTGTTTTTTTCCACATACAAAGTCTGTGATGGGAATGCAAAGTCAGCATCGTGGCGTTTAACTATCTCAATGATCTTCAAATACACCGCTTGCTGTGCGGCTAGCCATTCAGCCCAAACCGTTGTTTTGGTAAAGCAATACACCATAATATTTAACGAAGAGTCGGCAAAAGCATCGAAATAAACTAATAAGGTTTGGCTGGTATCGATATTTGCATCTTGTTGTAACATCGTGCGGATATCATCGACAATAGCTCCAATTTTGTCTGAATCTTCGTAACGCAAACCAATTTCAGTTTTGATACGTCGGTTAGTCATGCGCCCCGGGTTTTCCACACTAATAGAAGAAAAAACCGAGTTGGGAATGTATAGCGGACGGTGGTCAAACGTAATAATTTTAGTGATCCGCCAGCCGATTTCAACCACCGTGCCTTCAATGTTTCTATCCGGTGAACTGACCCAATCGCCAATATTGAAGGGCCGGTCAAAGTAGAGCATTAACCCAGAGAAAAAATTACTCAGGATATCTTTACCGGCCATACCGATAGCAATACCGCCAATCCCGCCAAACGCCATCAAACCAGAAAGGCTCATCCCAAAATGCTCGCCAAACAGCAGTACCATAATGACAAATATCGCTGTTTTAAACACGCGGGCAACAATACGTGCCGAAGTGGGGTCACTGCCTTTTTTAATCTGTGCTTTTTCTAATCGGTTCGCTAGTTGGAACAGTTTTCGCATTAAAATCAATGCAATCAATGAGATGGTAATAAAATTAACCAGAGAAGTGGAAATAAAGGTTAAATCAAAATCTTTTGCGGCCATGTCTACATATTGAGCAATAACAATAACCACGCCACACAGCACAACAGTTTGAATCACATTGATCAAAATACTTTTGCGCTTATGTTTATGCTTACGGCGTTTATGTACAATCTCAAAAGCTAAATAGATTGCGAGAAAAGTCGCAATTAAGGTCATACCAATCGCATATTTTTCAAGTAATGCTTCTATCATTTCTAACCGCCCTAAAATTTACCTGATAGATCTTATTTTTATTTGTTTTACTGTGTATTGTTTTTCGTTATCTTGTTATTAAGATAACAATTATAAAGATAATTTTCCCAATAATTATCAGGTACTTTTTAGATTATCCAATAATGAATAACAACCTATTTTCCCCAAATGATAAAGAAATAAAAAATGTCCATGCGCTTAGACCATACCAACAGTATAACTATTTTGTCGGTAAAATCGCTGACTGGGAACAGGTATGGAGCCTCGGTGATGGGAAAAATCTCGTTACCGCATGGAATGATGAAAAATGTCTTTTTCTCCCCTTATGGCCTGCCAAAGCATTTGTTGAGTTGTGTTTAACGGGTGAATGGGCAAATTTTACGCCAATGCTATTTACCCTTAAACACCTGATGACAGAAATTCTGCCTGATATGCATGAAGCAAATATTAAGGTTGCGTTGATGATGCAGTCTGATGGGGAAAAAACATTAGTTTATGATGCCGCGGCGCTTCTGCGCGATTTAGAAGAAGAATGTCAGCAATATGAGTAAAAGGCAGCAATGTGCTGCCTTTGTGAAGTAAAAACTACTTTTCAACACCGGTAGTGACAGTAAATTCACGAGTTTGCCCTGCCTCTAACCAAATCAGTGTTTGGTTATTTTTCGCCGCAAGGAAACCTTCTGGACGACAAGTTGCAGGGAGTACAAATGCGCCAACTTTTTGGTCACCATTATACAAAATCCAACGAGTTGCATAATTTAGCTCATTAGATTTAAAACGCGTTACAAACGTATCTCCTGCGGGTGAAACCATTCTAAACTCAGGCGTTGCGGTATATTGGCTAAGATCATCCATAAAAAACACAATTTCAGGGTCACACATTTGTGGCTGATTAAGCTGATTTAATGTGACTTTGCCAGATTTCAACGCTTCATTAAATGCGAGCCATTTTTCAGTTGGCTGTACATGCCCCGGTATTGATTCACGCAATTTAATCGCATTTTCGGGGATATTTTGTGTCAATGTTGCATTCTCCACGTAAGCATAATTCATATGGCACATATATTGGAGAGGCATAGGCACCGATGCTAAATTGGTGACTGACATATGAATATCAAATAATGCACTATCTGAGTTTAATTGCACTGACGGTATCGCACGATAATGGTGACCAAAACCCATCACATACTCATATTCGCCGACAACTTTCAAACTTTCGCCTGTCAGTTCCAGCCAAGCGCTATCCATTGATGCACAAGGCATTTCCCCATGTAATGGGTGAGAATCTTCTGGAGAAGGGCAACCATTGCTGATTAAACCTGAATGGAATGCAAAGCAACCGTAGGTTTCAACTACCGTTGGAACCAGTTTTGGCGCTGAAAACATATTTTCCATTTTCAGATTTTGGCCACAAAATTGTGCATCCCAAATCATTTGTCCTAAAAAAGGTAAAATCGTTAAATACCCTTGCTGATTTTCAATTCGTAGCCCTTCCACGCCAGTTTGGTAACGAAATGCAGTGGCAGTAAATTGGTTATTTTTTAAAATAAGCATCGGGTTTTCCGTAAATAAGCTTTTGTGAAGAGGTATCAATGTATTCATTTTCATACTCACGGTTTAATAAGATAAATGGAATTGGGTAGCTCACACTACCCAATTTGAGCACTATTTTGCAGCTTGTTTGGCTTTAAAGCGGCGTTCACCAACGAAGTAAATACCGACATACACGAAGCACAGCATGGAAACGAGGAATGAAAGTTGTAATGAGTGCAGCATATCTGCGACATAGCCTTGAACGGCAGGAACAACCGCAGCACCGACAATCGCCATCACAATGACCGCCCCAGCCATTTCGGTATGCTCATTATCAACGGTATCCAAAGTACCTGCATAAATGGTTGCCCAGCAAGGTCCAAACAAAATACTCACCATGACCGCTGCATACACCGCAGTGAAACTCGGAATAAACGCAACATAAATCAGGAACAACGCCCCAATCACCGAGTAGATAATTAGGACTTTTTCTGCATTAAAGCGAGTCATTAGAATATTGGCGATAAACTTCCCAATAAAGAAACAGGCAAAGCTATACACCATAAAGTTTGAGGCATCGCGTTCGTTAATATCCCCCATCTCTAATGCGAGACGAATGGTAAATGACCACACAGCCACTTGCATACCGACATATAAAAATTGGGCAATAATTCCTTTTCTAAAGCGGCTATTTTTCGCTAAATATTTTAAGGTTTCTACCGCGGTTGGGCGTTTATGATCTTGAGTTTCTGCCACTTTACATTTAGGAAACTTGGTAATAAGGAATAAAATCATTACCACAACCAATACCATAATCATATAACGGTAAGGTTCGAGGGTATTTTCCAACATGGCTAAACGGAATTCATGAATTTGTTCCGCATTCATTCCTGCCATTTGGTTTTGTAAACTATCCCCCTCGGAAAATACCAGATACTTACCTAGCAAGATCCCACCCGCTGCGCCAATTGGGTAGAAAGTTTGGCTAATATTTAAACGCAATGTCGCGTATTGTTTAGGCCCTATCATTGAGCTATATGTATTTGCTGCGGTTTCAAGGAAGCTTAAACCAATCGCAATGGCGAAAATAGCTGCCAAGAACATGGTGTAAGTCGCCATATGAGACGCAGGGAAGAACATACTGCAACCCGCGATGTATAGGATCAGCCCCACCATAATGGCATATTTATAACTGGTTTTTTTGATCACTAACGACGCTGGAATAGCGATTAAGAAATAACCACCATAGAATGCACTTTGCACTAAAGCAGAGGCGAAGTTACTGAGTTCAAAGACACTTTTAAACTGTGTGATTAAAATATCATTTAATGCTGCTGCACATCCCCACAATGGGAACAGGCACGATAGTAGGATAAATTGGAATAGAGGAGTCTTACTCAGGTAGCCATCCGGTAACTGAGTGATGTTCTTAATGTTCATAGTAACCCTTATATTTTTATAATTTATACCCGATGAGTGGCTATGTGGCTCTGATGACCACTTAATTATTCAAAGGGTATATAGCTACGTTGGACTATTATTATTTAGCTATTCATTAGCTGTGTTGATTTGCACAAATTCATTAAATTGCTCAACACTTGGATAAGAAGATTGAGTCCCTTTCCCTGTCACACTGAAGGCCGAAAACATCACTGCTTTTTTCAGTGCTTCTTCAATATTCCCCGTATGGACATAGTAATGAGAGAAACAGCCGATAAAGGCATCCCCTGCACCACTGGTGTCAATGGCATTCACTTTAATTGCGGGTATATGTAACTCACTGTCGCGAGTCATCCATAGCGCCCCTTTATCCCCTAATGTCACGATGACATTTTTTAACCCTTTATCCAGCAAAGACTGTGCGGCGCGACGAATGTTATCCATCGTGTCTACTGGCATATTGGTTAAAATTTCTAATTCCGTTTCATTAGGTACAAAGAAATCACATCGGCAAGCAAAATCGAGATCGAGCGTTCGTTGCGCTGGAGCGGGGTTAAGCAACACTGGGATCCCATGTTTATTGCCGAATGAAATTGCGTGATAAACCGTCTCAAGCTGGACTTCTAATTGCAGGACGATCAATTTACATTTTTTCAGATCTTCCGCTGCGCGATCGATATCTTCCGGGGATAAAAATTTATTCGCCCCTTTGACGATCAAAATGCTATTTGATGAATTTTGATTAACAAAAATAGGCGCGACACCACTTGAGGTACAAGGTACTTTTTCCACATAACGGGTGTTAATACCGTAAGACTCAAGATTGCGGATCGTATTATCTGCAAAAATATCATCGCCGACTTTGGTTAACATGATCACTTTTGAATTTAACTTAGCAGCAGCAACCGCTTGGTTCGCACCTTTACCGCCGCAACCAATTTTGAAAGCTGGCGCTTCTAACGTTTCGCCTTCTTTTGGCATTTGATCGATATAAGTGATCAAATCAACCATGTTTGAACCAATAACTGCTATATCCATAATGTCCCTCGTGTTAAATAAATCACATAATGATATGATAGTAACATTATCATGTTGCAAAAATATCATTTGTGATTAGGATCTCGAATAACGAATGATCAAGTGTTATATCTACCACATTTCCTCATTCTTTGTTGTCTATCCCACATTTATATAGGAAAGTTGAAAATGCAAGACTTAGCAAAATATATTGATCACACTTTACTTGCTGCGAATGCGACTGTCAGCGATATTACTAAACTGTGTACGGAAGCTGCTGAACACCATTTTGCCTCTGTATGTGTAAACACAGGTTATGTTCCTTTAGCCAGCGAACTTTTAAAAAACAGCGACGTTAAAGTTTGCTGTGTGGTAGGCTTTCCACTAGGGGCATGCTTAACTGAAGCCAAAGCATTTGAAGCCGCAGAAGCTGTCCGCCGTGGCGCTGATGAGGTCGATATGGTTATCAACATTGGCATGCTAAAAAGTGGCGACTTAGACTTTGTCCGTCGTGATATCGAAGCGGTATTTGCAGCCTGCGGTAAAGCAACATTAAAAGTTATTTTAGAAAACTGCCTATTAACTGATGAAGAAATTACACAAGTTTGTGAAATTTGCCGCACAATTAAAGTCGGTTTTGTGAAAACTTCAACAGGTTTCAGTACAATGGGTGCAACAGAGCACCATGTCGCCCTGATGCGTAAAGTGGTTGGCGATGAAGTCGGTGTAAAAGCCTCCGGTGGTGTGCGTGACCGTGAAACCGCAATTAAAATGATTGAAGCTGGCGCAAACCGTGTAGGTGCCAGCGCGAGTGTATCAATTGTCACAGGAACGGCGACCAAGCCGAGTGACTACTAAGTGATGGGGCGCGGTCTAACCGCGCCAATTTTGTGCATTTAAAAAGGATTGTAGGGTGATAGAAACTAAACAAAAAGAACGCCTTCGCCGTTTAAGTGAATGTTTAAAGCGTTCAGGACGCATTCATTTAAAAGAAGCCGCTAGAATACTCGAAGTTTCAGAGATGACTATCCGACGAGATCTCAGCGCAGACACAGAAGGCCCTATTCCTATGTCACTCCTTGGCGGCTATATTGTTTCTGTTACCCAACCAGCCAACTTAGCTACCCAAGAGCCGCAAGCCGATGTTTTTACCCCAGACCAGACCGAAGAACTATATATCCCTAATCTTGCCGCGAGTATGGTGACAGAAGATGATGTGATTTTCTTTGATAATGGCATTGAAATGGCCACCTTGATTTCACTCATCCCCGAAGAGATTAATTTCACTGGCATTTGTTACTCACATAATGTTTTTCTCGCCCTTAGCCAAAAGAAAAATGCCACCGCACTTTTATGTGGTGGGGAGTATCGCCCTAAAAGTGATTCTTTTTACAACCCTTCACTCCCTTCATTACTTGATTCAATCAACCCTAAAAAAGCCTTTATTTCAGCGGCTGGCGTGCACGGAAATTTTGGCGTAACTTGCTATAATCTCGATGATTTACCAATGAAGAAAAAAGCGATGGAAAAATCTATCCGTAAGATTTTACTCGCCCCTTATAACCTGTTCGATGAAGTCGCGACCGCCAATATGGGGGAATTATCACAATTTGATGTGATAGTCACAAATAGGCAGCTTTCTGATGAATATGAAACATATTGCCGTAATGGCTTTGTGAAAGTGATTTATTAAAATCGCCAATAGATTTAGCGGACAATATCTTGCCCGCTAACATTAAATCTTCACGGTTAAATAGTCTTCTGCAATTTCTGTTGCGAGGAACACCGATTGGCACTCTGCAAGCAATCTTGGTATATCTTCACTCACGTAACGACCACTAATATGGGTTGCGATAAAACGCTTAACCCCTGCCGCGCGTGCTAGCTCAGCCGCTTGTACCGTAGTCGAGTGGCCACGCTCATTGACTTTTTGAGCAAATTCAGCCTCTAAGGTGGTTTCATGGATCATCACATCGGCATTTCTCGCAAGCTCCAGTGCTTGTTCTGTCGGTTGAGTATCACCAAAAATCGCAACGACTTTACCGGGAATAGGCTCACCAAGGTAATCAGCCCCATTCACGACTCGCCCATCATCAAGAACAATGGTTTCACCCGCTTTGAGTGCTTGCATCCAAGGGCCGCGAGGAATATTGTCATTGGCTAATTTGACTGCGTCTAATGCACCACTTTTTGGATGTCCTTCAATACGATAGCCGTAGCACTCAACACGGTGGTCAAGAGCATAAGCCGTCACAATTAACTCCCCATCATCAAATAACTGCCCAGCTTCAATTTCAACGATTTCCAACGGGTATGTCATATAAGACACACTCACGGCTAATACCGTTTCAATATAGTGTTTTAACCCTTTTGGACCATAAACAGTCAGTAGGTCTGTTGCCCCACCCATTGAGCGGCTACATAACAAACCGGGGAGACCAAAAATATGGTCGCCATGTAAATGGGTAATAAATATTTTCTCAATTTTTGGCGTTTTAAATGGGCTATTTAAAATGCGATGTTGTGTCCCTTCTCCACAATCAAATAACCAGTAGCTTTTACGGATACCGACTAAATTTAATATCATACTGGTGACATTGCGCTCTTTTGTCGGCACCCCAGCACTGGTTCCTAAAAATGTTAACTCCATAACTTCCTCATCTAATTTGTTGTTTTTATTATGGTAAGATTTTTTCCAATAAAAAAATCATTTATTTTAATCTGTATAGTATTCCGTATTTTTTGATTATCAACCAAAGCCAGTTATTCCAAATATTTCCAATATACAAATCGTATTTCCATATTCATCCGATCAATTCACAAGCACTGATCATTGTCTGCCCTGAAAATAGCGATATTAATATTTATATCAGGAATATGTTCGATGAATCCCCCTTCGTCAAAATTGAAACCTAAACTACCGAACAGTTTGCTCCTCTCTACGGCAATTTGGTCTACGGCTATTTTGCCAATGGTGCCAAGTTATGCCCAAATCGTCCATTTAGACGATTTACCTACACTCGGTGGTCAGGCCATTCAATTTGAAGGAACCCAACCTGAAGATAGTACTGAACGTTTTTTAGCGGAATATGGACAAAATGCCGCAAACTTTGCTTCTGAAGAAAAAAACACCAAAAATCTGGCAGATATGGCACAAGATTACGCTCGCCATAAAGCCGCAAATATGGCGACGGATGAAATAACACATTGGTTATCCAAAGCCGGTAATGCCAGGCTAAATATTAATCTCGATAAAAAATTGTCAATTAAGACATCTCAATTAGATTGGTTAGTACCTTGGTATGAACAACAAGATTTGTTGTTATTTTCTCAGCACAGTATTCACCGCACTGATGGCCGGCTACAGACCAATAACGGTATTGGTTTACGTCATTTCCAACAAAATAGCATGATAGGGGTAAATGCTTTCTTTGATCATGATTTATCCCATTACCATTCGCGCTTAGGGTTTGGTGTGGAATATGCTCAAGATTACGTTCGAATGAGTGCGAATAGCTATTTGGGACTATCGACTTGGCGCAGTGCATCCGAATTAGCCGATGATTATAACGCACGCCCCGCCAACGGCTGGGATATTCAACTTGAAGGTTGGCTACCCACGTATGCGAATTTAGGTGCAAACCTAAAACTGGAACAATATTACGGAGATGACGTCGCTTTATTTGGCAAAAATGAGCGCCAGAAAGACCCAATGGCGGCTACCGTCGGCGTCAATTGGTCTCCATTTCCCCTGCTCGCAATAAATGCAGAACATAAAATAGGCAATAGTGGAACAAATGAGACAAATGCAAAAGTGGCGTTTAATTGGTTGCTAGGAAGGAGCTTAGCGCAACATCTTGATACTTCGGCGGTAGCGGCCACTCGCCATATTTCCACCAATCGCTATGATTTTATTAACCGTAATAACAATATTGTGTTGGAATACCAAAAGAAAAGCTTAATTTCATTATCATTACCGAAAGTTATTCAGGGTATGACAGGAGAAGAACTTTCTATTATCCGCAATTTAACCACGAAATACCCGCTAGAAAAAATAGTGATAGAAGCCCCTGAATTGATAGCCGCTGGGGGGGAAATACACCTTAATGGCAGAGAAAGTTCAGTAAAACTACCGTCTTATAAAATTGCCAATCATTCATTTAAAAACTCACAACTCAATCTTTATCGCTTAACCGTGACGGCTTATGACATTAACGGAAATGTTTCCCCACAAGCAGAAACGTTAATTGAAGTTACCAACACAGGCGCTCTCACTATCACCCATAAGAATACCGCAAAAAGAAATAATGCTGTCGCTGATGGTAAAAATACAAATATATTCACTGTAGTAATTAAAGATACTCTTGGCCACCCAGTACCCAATGCGAAAGTCAATTTCACATTGCCTGCAAATCTTAATTCTATTAATCAAAAAAATACGGGATATTATTCATTACTTAATCATTTTATGTGGAAGGCTCAGGCAGAAAAATCAGTTTCTGAACAATCCCATAGCATCATCGCTAACAGTAAAGGTGAAGCTTCCATTCAATTTACTAGTTTGGTATCAGGAAGTTATGCAATAAAAGCAAATATTGAGCATGGTACAGAAATTAATGAAATATATAACTTTAAATCCGATATTAGCCAGTCATTTATTGGTAGCGTCGATATCATTCAAAACAATGCAGTGGCAGATGGGATCAGTAAAAACAAAATTAAACTGCATATTGTGAATAATAGCCGACAAAGCATCGCAGGAGCACACGTTCACTTTGAAGCAGCAAATGCCATTATCTCACCAATTAAATTGACTGATGAATATGGAAATACAGAATTAGAAATCAGCAGCTTAGTCGAAGGTTCTATAAATATCATTGCCACCCTGAATGGCGATAGTCGAACAATACAAGTTAACTTTCTAAGGGATGGATCTGCGATAAATATTCAGCCGAGTATTGGGACTCTTTTTAAATCTACAGTAAATGAGAAAAATAGTCCTACACGCACACCGTTAGGTTTGCTAAGGCAGCTATTTCAAAAAATGAGCTAATACTGCCCATAATAAAACAAACTTAATTTAGCGGTTCTTTTAGTGTCAAAATTAGCCCCTTAATAGGGGCTTTCTACTATAAATTTTTTCAACCGTTCCCCTTCAACCCATCCCAATCCAACCCAAATTTAGCGAGATACTTTCGCAGCCTATCTGCATCATTGGGCTGTTTTTTATGTTGCCGCGAAACGGCAAACAGCTCACGCCCCGCTTCGGAAAGGGTAGATGAACGGCGACAAACTTCCAGCACTGTTGCCAGCTGTTGCTGGTCGAATAAATCAATTTCACCAATTTGCTTTGGTAATGTATTGGTTGATTTTGACTGCCATTGGGCTTGCAAACGGCCAATTTCTTCTTCGGCCACCGCTTTAGTAATACGCCCGCGTTCGGCAAACGTTGCCATCCGGCTAATGGATGCACCCAACTCACGAAAATTGCCACGCCACAGGGCCTGAGAGGAACAGGCAAACTTCACATACACATTGCGAGCTTCGCTATCAAAACGAATTTGGCTTTGTTGCTCTTGGCAAAATTTGGCTAATTCATAATCAATATTCGGTTCGATGTCTTCACGGCGGTCACGCAAGCCCGGTAACGCAAACGTCCACATATTGATACGGGCAAATAGGTCTTCACGAAATTTGCCCTCCTCCACTTGCTGCGCCAAATTACGGTGAGTCCCTGCAATTAATTGAAAATCACTGTGAATTTCTTCATCTGAACCATAAGGGAAAAAGCTTTTTTCTTCGATGGCTTTCAATAGCATTGCTTGCTCATCTAGCCCAAGTTCCGCAATTTCATCGAGAAATAAAATACCGCCATCCGCTTCTTTCAGTAACCCACGCCTTGGGTTGATTGCCCCTGTGAATGCCCCTTTTACATGGCCAAACAGCGTTGACATAGCGTTATCACCACGCAAGGTAGCGCAGTTTACTTCCACAAAGCGCCCTTTAACTTGGTGGCGACTTTCACGCAGTTGATAAATTCGCCGAGCTAAGAAAGACTTCCCCGCCCCCGTTGGCCCATTGAGTAAAATCGGGGCTTTAGAACGCAGTGCGACACGTTCGATTTGCTCAATCATGGTATTAAATGCCGCGTTGCGGGTGGCAATACCCGATTTTAAAAACGAAACCTGCTGTTGCTGCTCTGTTTGGAAACGGCTGGTGATATGGGTATAACGGCTTAAATCAAGGTCAATCACGGTATGAATGCCGATAGGGTCTTTTTCTCGCCCTTTTTGGCTCGGTGAAGTTTGAATTAATTTGGCTGGTAAATAATGAGCTTCCGTTAATAAAAACCAACAGATTTGCACCACATGGGTACCCGTAGTGATATGTACAAGATACTCTTCATTATCAGTATCAAATTGATAATGCGAAGAAAAATCCAGTAATGAGGTATAAACCTCTTCAAAATCCCACGGGTCAGCAATATCCACCTCATGCAGTACCACTTCCGTATTGGGAGAAGCTTGTTCAATATCCTCTTTCACCCGGTGCGCCATGCCATAGTCATTCACCTGATGCAGTAATTCAAAACGACCAATATCCAAATCAGGCTGTTGGCAAAGACCAACCGTTGGGCGCCATTTTGTCCAGCGATTGGCTTTTTTGCCTCTTCTATCAAGTACTGTGCCCAATACACCAATCACAACCTTACGTTTCTTGCTCATAATATTTATATAAATTTATAAGTTACGATATAAAAAGATAATAAATAGCATAATCCATTTACCATGCCAATGTTACCCACTTTTCTCTTAATATTATTTTTTACTTATTTTTCAATGCAGTAAAAATATTTATTTCATTTTAAAAAAAGTTGGCACGCTTCTGGCAATACTATATTCATCCACTGCCGGAAATTGTATGAACTGCAAGTTCAACCGGTGCAGACATGGTGGCTTAGCCACTACATGGTCTGTATGCCGCCGTCAGGAAGATACCTTGGTAATAGCCTAGCTATCAGGTTCGACTCCTGAAAAAAATACAAATCCAACTGTATAAAACTAAGCAGAAGTTAAGCTTAAAACCGCCACTCGAGAGCTTTGCCGAGTGATGAGCAGAAATTTAGACAGCCAATTTTGGCACTCTACTTTTCCCCTCACCACTTCGCTTTTTTCTTCAGTGCCGGATAAATATTGAAAAAGGAAAAATAATGAAAAAAATAAATATCGCTCAAGGACAAATCGCACTAACCTCAAAAAATGGGGATTTTAAACAATTACTGACTGCGGGTGAGCACCATTTAAACAATTGGTTCAATCGATTGACTGTGTCATTGTTCACACTTGATAACGAACCTATTGATGAAAAACTGGCAGACCACTTACGCCAATTTCACCCTGATTGGGTTGATGACCACTGTATTGACATCGCTTTGACTGATGACGAGATTGGTTTTATTTACTTGCACAATAGTTTGACAGAAATATTGCCACCAGCGACCCGTCGGTTGTATTGGAAAAATGGCAATAATTTAAAAGTGGAGCCGCAGTCGCTAGAAAATAGCGTTATTGACTCTGCATTCGTTGCACGTCTGATGGGTAAAAAACGCATTAAAGGCAATGAGTTGGCCTTGATTAGCCAAGTACCTGCATGGCATGTCGGTATGTTAAAAATTGATGGTGAGATACAAGATTTATTACAACCGGGAACTTACGGTTATTGGAAAATCAACCACAAACCGGAAGTTGAGATAATAGACACCCGTTTACAATCATTAGAAATTAGCGGACAAGAGATTTTAACCAAAGACAAAGTCACATTACGCATCAACCTGTGCGCCAACTGGCGCTATCACGATATTTTACTGGCGTTCTCAAAATTGAGTCAGCCTGTAGAGCATTTATATCGTGAATTGCAGTTTTCAATACGAGAAATCGTGGGGACTCGAACCTTAGATGAACTATTAGAAAACAAACAATTAGTCGATGAGCTGATGTTAGCTCAAGTCGCGCAATGTGTGGCTGAATTTGGCCTAGAAATTGACAGTATCGGTGTAAAGGACATCATTTTGCCTGGGGATATGCGCACTATTTTATCTCAAGTGGTAGAAGCCGAAAAATCAGCACAAGCTAACGTGATCCGCCGTCGCGAAGAAACTGCCGCGACTCGTTCACTGTTAAATACCGCAAAAGTGATGGAAAACAACCCAGTTGCACTGCGCTTAAAAGAGCTTGAGACCTTAGAAAGTATCGCACATCGAATCGACCAAATTTCCGTTTACGGTGGATTAGATCAAGTATTAAACGGATTGGTAAAAATTAAGGAATAACAATGAATAACAATAACTTTAATCAATTAATTCAAGAAAATGGCGTACCTGTAAAAATGTGGACCAACGGTGTGCCTGTAGATCCTAAAGCGGTAACACAACTACAAAACACCGCTAAAATGCCGTTTATTTTTAAGCACCTTGCGGTAATGCCTGATGTACATGTTGGGAAAGGTTCAACCATCGGGAGCGTGATCCCAACCAAAGGCGCCATTATTCCTGCGGCGGTTGGCGTGGATATTGGTTGCGGGATGATTGCGGTAAAAACGTCCTTAACGGCATCGGATTTGCCGGATAGCTTGCAAAACATCCGGTTTGCTATTGAAGCCGCGGTTCCGCACGGTCGAACTACACATCGACATGGACGTGATAAAGGAGCTTGGCATCGTACACCGGATATTGTCGATACCCACTGGGCGCATTTGGATGAAGAGTTCAAACGTATCTGTGATAAATACCCAAAACTGCGTGGAACCAATCATTACAACCACTTAGGAACATTGGGAACGGGGAACCACTTTATTGAGCTGTGCTTAGATGAACAAGACCGCGTGTGGGTAATGCTTCATAGCGGGTCACGTGGTGTAGGAAACGCGATTGGTAATCTGTTTATCACCTTAGCGCAAAAAGATATGCAACAGCATATCGCTAATTTGCCAGATAGAGACCTTGCGTATTTCGAAGAAGGAAGCGTGCATTTTAATGACTATATGGAAGCGGTAAGTTGGGCGCAGGACTTTGCTCGCCATAACCGTGAAGTGATGATGCACCGCGTGCTGGAAGCACTATCACGCGAAATTCCAAAACCGTTTATCACTGAACAAGAAGCCGTAAATTGCCATCATAACTATGTGCAAAAAGAGCAGCACTTTGGTGAAGAAGTACTGGTAACCCGAAAAGGTGCCGTGTCGGCTCGAAAAGGCCAAATGGGGATCATTCCAGGGTCTATGGGAGCCAAAAGTTTTATCGTGCGCGGTTTAGGTGACGAAGAAAGTTTTTGCTCCTGTAGCCACGGCGCAGGCCGTGTAATGAGCCGAACAGAAGCCAAAAAACGTTTCTCAGTCAGCGACCAAAAAATGGCGACCGCCCATGTGGAATGCCGTAAAGACAGTGATGTGATTGACGAAATACCGATGGCGTACAAAGACATCGACGCAGTAATGGCTGCGCAATCATCATTAGTAGAAATTGTTCATACCCTACGCCAAGTGGTGTGTGTGAAGGGTTAAAGATAAAAAGTAACAGGAGAAAGCATGGAAACTGACCATGAAAGTGTATCCGTGCTGATGAAAGAACGGATAGGTAAAACACTCAAAGAAATAGAAGAAACTCATCACGTTAAAATATTATTTGCGTGTGAGTCTGGAAGTCGCGGTTGGGGCTTTGCCTCCCGCGACAGCGACTATGATGTTCGATTTATCTATGTTCACAAACTTGATTGGTACCTAACGCTAGATAAAAAGCGCGATGTGATAGAAAAGCCAATTGATGATGAGCTGGATGTATCGGGTTGGGAGCTATCTAAGGCATTGAAATTAATGCGTAATTCTAACCCTGCATTAATAGAGTGGTTGCATTCACCCATTGTTTATTTTAAGGATGAAGCATTTTTTGCTCAACTGGAGCAACTGGCTGCGCAATTTTATTCACCATTAAAATCACGCTATCACTATTTATCAATAAGTAAGCGTAATTTACATACTGACTTTAAAGGTGAGCGCGTTAAACTGAAAAAATATCTTTATCTGCTGCGTGCGGTATTAGCCCTGCGTTGGATAGAAGTAAGTAAGAGCATGCCACCAATGGCATTTTCTGAATTAGTCGCGGCCACAGTTACCGATAACAAGGTACTCACAGAGATAGATGAATTGCTGGTTATTAAGCACCAAGCAGTTGAAAGTGATTATGGCGCGAGGCGACCAGCTATTGATAAGCTCGTTTTGGAAGTTATTGCCAACGCAGAGCGAATGCAATTTCCTGAGCCCGCTTGCCGTGACAGCCGATTATTAGACGAGTTTTTGCGTACAATTGTGCTAGCAAATAATTGACTATCATGATTCAAAAAAAAAAGACCATCAGAACATTTTTGATGGTCTTTTTCTTTAATAATATTAAATAATTAACAATAAAGCTTATTACCACCCGGATTTTTATAAATGAGAGTTTGAATCCTGTGTATGATGTAATACCGCCAGCACTTCAATGCCTTCAAGCGCTTTTCGATAATAAATAATATGGCTTTCAACAGGGAAGCTAAAGACGCCCAAATACAAATCTTCACTACGATCACGACCAAGGGATGGCTGTCGGGCAAGTATGTCTGTCATTGTTACTCGTAATGAGTTGGCATAAGCTTCGGCAACATTAACTCCCCAACGACGCATAGAATAAAGCTTGATTGAGCGGATATGCTCTCTTGCTTTATGAGTAAACCTAACGCTCATCCTTAAGCCTTATTTTCAAGTTCGTCCATGGTTAGCGGGGCAAATACATCATCAATGCTATGAAATTCACCGCGTTCTGCTTGTGCAATAGACTCCGCCAAAACCGTTTTTAGGCTCTGTAATTTTAATTGCATAAGCTGGTCATATTCGTCCGGAGAGATAACAACAGCAACACGTTTACCGTGCTTGCTTATTTCAACAGGTGCACGTTGAACTTTCATCAATAAATCACCAAATTGATTTTTAGCAACTTGTGCTGAGATAGTTTCCATACATCACCTACAATATAAAGTAGCTTGAATATCCATTATAGCTAAAATGGCTTAAACTACCAATATTTCAAAAATATCGTTCATCTTGAAACGACCATTTTTTAGACAAAAAAATAGACCATCAGAACATTTTTGATGGTCTTTTTTCAAAGGCAATGTCAAACACGAAAGAAAAACGGATTTATCGCCAGTTCGGGTTTTTGATAATGGAATATTTACCCGCACCTAAAAATGCCAATGCGATACCACTCAAGAAGAAATACACAATACTTTCAATCGCCCATGCACCTGTTTTATCAAGCACGAATGTTTTATCTAGCCCAATCATCAGCCATGCAATCACCATAGTGAAGGCAACTAATAATGCAGATGGGCGAGTTAAAATCCCTAAAATAATGAAAATAGGCGCAACAACTTCACCTAAAATTGTTCCATAAGCGATAAATTCAGGTAAGCCATAAGAAGCTAGCAGCGCTTTAATACCACTCGCCCCTGTCATTAATTTACTCATACCATGAAATAACATGAGCCCACCGACGGAAAGACGCAATAACAACCTGCCAGCATCTTCATGGGACAACAAACGATTTAATAAATTGACCACTTTATACCCCCTATGGATATCCAAAAACATCATTAAGTAGTATGACTTAAAAATGCATTATGGCTTAGAAAGGTAAAGTAAGAATCATTTTAATTTGCATTTCTTATAACTAAATCAATTTTCATTTAATTAAATTTTGTTAACTTTTCACCCATTCAAATATTACGTTTAATTAACCATTAAACAGTCAAATATACTGAACAATATTATATACATGACCTTACAGTAACCAGCGCTAATTCTGTTAATGCGTTATAAAACGGGCTACATGTTGTTCGATTTAATTGCTGAGAAAACTGGGGTAACCAACTCCCCAAATGGTCATTTAGCAATTCTTTTAATGCTGCCTCCCTGACTTGTGAAGCCAAAACTGCCGCTTGAAATAACATTAAACCAACATGGTCAGAAGGCTCTGGATAACGCGTCTGAATTTTTAAACGCTCTCGTTGTAAAAACTCGCTCAGCGCCAGTGTCGAAGAGCCCTGTAATACGCCTTCAGGGTCGAGGTATACCGAGCCCCATGGCGGAGCAGGTAATGCTTCAGGCCCAATAAATAAATTTGTCCACTGAGTATGCAGCGTCGCTATTTCGATGCTTAGCGATGCCGAGATGCGTTCGCTAAGCTGAGTACTGATTTTACAAGGCCACTGAGATGCAAAGTCATTTAGCTTGAAGAAACTTATCGCATAATGGCTTGCATCATCATTTGGAGAAAATAAATAGCAAGTGCCTAAGATATTAAACGCTGCTGCGTAGTGTGAAAAATGGATCATGAAAAAGGTAATTTCCTAAGCGATAAACTGTTATTTATTTACAGATGAATAGTATAGAAACAGTAACGCAGCATAAATTCAGCAATTATGGCAGCCGCAAAACCCACCACTAAATACCCTTTGCTGCTCGAAGTCATAACCCCACTCGCAGTCTGTCGCATATGGCGAAATAATCCATATCCCAATAAAATCACCGCCAGTATTCCAACTACCCAGCTAGTGATACGCAGCGACCAAATCCTTTGGTAGGCATGAATAGAGTCGATAGGAAATGTAATCGATTCATTATGATAACTCGTGCTAACTAAGTAATTTTCATAGATCGGCTGATAAACTAAACGGATTAATAAGCTAATGCCAATAACCGCCCATAGCACCCATAACCCACACGTTGAGACTTGAGCCGCTGGCGAGCCTGCATGGAAGCGCAATAACAAATCGATTAATAAATAATACCCAGCAGCTCCTGCTGTAAGCATCGTGCCGTAGAACATCAAATAAGTATTATCATTCATCCACGTTAACATTGATGTATAACGATAAATTGAAGCCATGGCATACACATCACATAACCCAGCAATGATAGCCAAACCAAGCAGCAGAAATGACAATTCCTTTTTGAACCATAGCCACAAAAAAGTCAGCCCAAGAAAAGCAAAATAGGTCGCAGTCAAAACCACTTCACGGCTTAGCCACGATGAAAAGATATTCAACAAAGAATTAGGCGCATTCAAAGGAACCCCTAAGTGGGTGATTGAAGACAATAAACCTACCCCCGCAAATACACAGGCAACAAACACGTATTGCTGCAAAAATTGTGTATTCGTTTTATGAGGTAAAACCGCTGATAATTTTTTCGCAAAAAGCGCTAACATCACACTCAACCCAATGGATGTTTGCATTAAAAATGTGAATAACAATAATGGCCATTCATTCATTTGGCTTCTCCTTGTGAGTTTTGAGTGCGACCAGCCCCAAGATGTGGGTGGATCACTAAATTGGGATGGGTAATCGATGAGTCTGGCAACCCACGGACATCCGCCAGCTCGCCATAACGTTGTCTGAGTTCATCTATTGGGCCAAACTGAATGGCCCCTAATGGGCATGTGGCGACGCAGACGGGTTGCTCCCCTTTTAGTTGCAGGTCGATGCAAAAATCACATTTCGACATTTGTTTGGTTTCAGGGTTCATTTGCGGTGCGCCATATGGGCAAGACCAAGCGCAAGTTCCACAACCTACGCATTTGTCTGTATTGACCATCACGATGCCATCCCCTTCACGCTTGTGCATCGCCGTTGTCGGGCAGTTTTTCACACACATTGGGTCGGCGCAGTGGTTGCAGGAAATGGATAACGTATAAGCAAAGACGTTATTCACCAGTCCTCCCGTACCATTTTCAATAAACTCACCACCAGCGACTTCGTATACGCGACGATATTTGCGCCCCACATCAAGATTATTTTTGTCTTTACAGGCAACTTGACAGGCTTTACAACCTGAGCAACGTGCAGAATCAATATAAAAACCAAGCTGTTTGCTGCTTACAGCGGGATAAACGTGAAATTTACTCATGCTTTGCTTACCTCCACCAATAAGGTTTGATGGGCATTTCCATGTGCCATTGCTGTGCTACGGGCTGATGTTAAAACGTTAGCGCAACCGCCTTGGTCAACGCCATTTTCATCAGGTTGCCACCATGCTCCTGCTTGTAAAGCCACCACTCCGGGCATAATCCGCTGGGTGATTTTGACGGGCACCATAGTGATACCGCGGTCGTTATTCACTTTGACGCGCTCTCCATCCGTGATATTTCGCCGTTTGGCATCAATTGGGTTGATCCACAACTCTTGGCGCTGCACTTCTTGTAGCCACGGGTTAGCAAATTGCGTTGAATTGGCACGATTACGACCTTTCCAAGTGATTAATTGCAATGGATAGCGGGAAGCTAGTTCATCTTCTGGTCCTTCAATGGCAGGCACATAATGGGATAACGCAGGGATATCCACATCATTGCGTTCATAAAGACGCTGAGAGAAAATCTCAATTTTTCCAGATGGTGTTTCAAACGGGTTATTCTCGATATCGTTAATATTTTTTTCGAAGGCGACATGGCCCACATGCGGTTTGTGTTTTAACAAATGGCGACGCTTAACCAGTAGCTCATCAAAAGTTGGAATGCCATCTTCTGGGCGTTTTTGATGAGCGTCATTGACTAAATACTCAATCCACTGTTTTTCTGTACGCCCTTCACTGAATTTCTCGCCAACGCCGAGTTTTTCAGCGACCTCTCGCAACCACTCATAGTCACTACGCCGCTCAAATTCAGGCTCAACGACTTTTTCCGATAAAATAATGTAGTTGCCCGTTCCCCATGTTCCCCCCACATTCCAGCGTTCTAAGAAGCTGGTTTCAGGTAGTAAAATATCGGCATACTTGGCGCTGGGTGTCATGTATAAGTCACTGTAAACGATAAACTCAACTTTACTTTCATCTTCCAGAACTTTAGCAGCATGCAAAATATCGGGGTTCTGGTTAGTCATATAGTTACCCGCTAACGAAAAAATCATTTTGATTTCCGTATCGAGTTTTTCCGCGTTTTTTAAACCGTTATCTGGCGTAACTAATGCTTTATCTTCACAAGCTTGCACCCAATTGGTGATATTGATTTTCGCTTTAACTGGGTTTTCAAATAGGCTAGGGCCCGCTAACGTTTTACGTAAATCAGGGGTCACAGCCATGCCATAGCCCGCAGCCCAGCCCCCTTTTACGCCTACATTTCCGGTAATTGTGGCTAACAGAGTGGCCCCTCTGGCGGAACGTTCACCACAGATGTGACGTTGAGGCCCCCAACCTTGCATTAAGGCCGCCGGTTTTGTATTGGCATATTCGCGAGCCAGTTGACGAATGGTATCAGCGGGGACTTTGGTGATAGGTTCTGCCCATTCAGGAGTTTTCACCACACCATCTTTTTTCCCCATTAAATATGCCACTAATGACTCATTTTCAGGGATGCCGTCGGGCATCTGGTGCTCATCAAAACCAATAGTGAATTTGTCGATAAAAGATTGATCATGCAGGCCTTCGCTGATGATCACATACATCATGGCATCCATCATCGCATTATCTGTTGTCGGCAAAATGGGGATCCACTGATCCGCTAATGACGATGCGGTATCCGAGTAACGTGGGTCAACAACAATAAATTTGGTGCCATTTTTTTTCATTTTTTGGAAATAATGATTCGTATGACCAAAAATGGTTTCGTTCGGGTTATGTCCCCACAGGATCACCAATGGCGTATTTTCTAATGTATCTAGCGTGCTACCACTTGCTGACGTGCCATAGGTATAAGGCGTAACCGCCATGGTATTGCCATTGCTCACTGAGTGGTAATT
This sequence comes from Providencia sp. PROV182, assembly GCF_028480325.1. Lineage (NCBI taxonomy): Bacteria > Pseudomonadati > Pseudomonadota > Gammaproteobacteria > Enterobacterales > Morganellaceae > Providencia > Providencia sp. PROV182. The sequence goes on from NZ_JAMPOL010000015.1 coordinate 88,280, forward strand.
TTCTAAAAAACCACCCGTGATATTAAACAGCCGACGCAACATATTGGCACCGGAGAAAATTCCCCCTGTTACCCCAGTGCTGAGGCTAACAAAGCGCGATGCAGGGCCATATTGGGCGTTGATGCGCTGCATGTTGTCTGCAATCAAGGTTGTCGCCTCTTCCCAGCTAATTCGCTCAAAGCGCCCTTCTCCACGCTTGCCCACTCTTTTCATTGGGTATTTCAGGCGATTTGGGTGATAAACGAACTTCCGGTAACTGCGGCCACGCACGCAAGCACGCATGATTGGCATCTCTTCGTCTAAATCGGCATCTGGACGGGTACTAATTCGTGTCACCACGCCTTCTTTAACGTGTGCTCGAATATCACATTTGCCACCACAGTCAAAACTACTGCAGGTGGAGACCACTCGCTCACCTTCATTTTGCAGCGTTGTGGTTGGGATGATATTCGGGTTTTCTGCTGTCGATGCAACAGTATTTGTCGCAATAAATGGGACAGCCATGAGCGCAGAGCTGCCTTGAATAAACCGACGACGGGTTAGGGGTTCAATCAGACTCTCACTACCCGCCTGATCGTAATAATTTTCCATGATAACTCTACCTCTGGCATACATTAGGTTGCCGCGATAGGGTAAACATTTCCCTGTTTACCAACTTTCGAAAACCTGCCAAACACATTGGAATTTCAGCCAACCACGGAAAACATGTGGTTATATCAATAAAAATTGCCTATATTCAGAAAATAGATAATAACTTTTGAATCTCAGCCAAGAAAAATTCCTATGCGAAATATTCCTCTGAAAACTGTCGATGCAACTCCGCGTGATGTTTTAGCTATCGGAACAGACTATTTACCAAACGTGCTGCTTGATTCTCACGTTCACCGCCGTGCCCAGTTTCTATATGGTGCGACAGGCTTGATTGAAGTGAGTACCGCAGATGGCGAGTGGGTCATACCGCCTGATAGTGGTGTTTGGATCCCCTGTAATACACCTCATGAAACGCGCATGTTGAATGTCAGTACGCGTAGCTTATACATTGAGCCCAAAGCCGCTCCACGTAGGGGAAACAAATGCGAAGTACTCAGGGTTTCCCCCTTACTTCGTCAGCTATTGCTTGAAGCAGTTGATACCCCAATTGAATATGATTTAAATGGTCGTGATGGTGTGATGTACCAATTGATTTTGTATGAAATTGCACAAGCAGAGCCCCTGCCTTTCTACGCCCCCATCCCACGAGATGAACATTTAGCCCAGTTGTGTCGGGAATTCCTAAAAGCGCCACAAATCACCTCATTACCACAGGAGTGGGCGGCAAAACTACATAAAAGTGAGCGCTCATTTAGCCGTTTTTTTGGTGCTCAAACGGGGTTATCTTTCTCTGACTGGCGGCAGCAAGCTTGCTTATTAAGTGCGATTACCCATATTTCTGCAGGTAAATCCATTACTGAGGTCGCATTTGATTTAGGCTACAGCAGCGTTGGGTCTTTTTCGACCATGTTTAAAAAATGGTTAGGGCAAAGTCCATCCAGTTTTATTCAGAGAATTAGTGGATAACACCTAACCATTCAAAAATTCAATTTAGTCAAATGTGGCAATTAACCATGCAGACCCTTGATAACTTCCTGCGTCTGCATTATTTCCTTGAATACGACTACGAATATAAATAGTGCGATTTGAATGAATTCCCACACGAATATCTGTACCTGTCGCGCCGGTTTGTTCATCCACAATGTCTAACTTACTGTAAATCGTTCTATTTGAAGCATCTTTCATTGGCAAGCGCTTTTGTGGGTCGCCATCTGTCACATAGTCTAACCGTAACCTTACCTTCGTTAAGGCAGCAAATTTGCACGTGTATCTGATACTTTCCGTCACCAAGCTATCGTAATGAATACTACTTAATTGACCGTGTCGCAAATTGACGGTACTAGCCTGCCCAGAGCTCGTTTGCGTGGAGCACATTGCTTTCACATTTAACTGAGAAGCGGCAAGACGCATTGGCACTGTTGAGTCAGATAAAGGCCAGCTATCAAAGGGTGGCACTGCTTTAGGCTCAGTAAAAGCGCGAACATAGCCCGCTAAATCCATTGCAGGAATAACCAGTTTTCCATCAATAATTTGCTCATTAATAAAAAATGTAATAGTAACTGGAAATTGACTGGTAAACTCTTGGGCAGCCCTAACAAGCCCCACATAAGCATATGAGCACATTCCTGCATCAATATTTATCCAATTCATTATTGGAGTTTCCACCGTCATCACTAAATTGTTATTGATCCGGTAGGCTGTTTTTCCATCAATCGTGACTCCCGCAGAAGCTACATACATAAACAAACGATGAAATGCCTGTGATGAATGAATTCTTGTATTGCTGCTCCCCCATCGTCTCCCAACACAATCAACCAAGCCAGACACACTCACTTGAGCACTATTACCGTCAATAACAATAGGGTTTCCTACACGATAATAATTTTTGCCATCAGAACCAACTCGTGCAACGGGTTCAATAACACTATTACTATCGATCCGAATTGAATAACCTGAATTGGAATTTTGTATTCGAGATGCATAATCTGCATGAGCATTCATTCCATACAAACTAAGAATGGCCACCAGAAAATACATTAATAAGCTAGATGGTTGTTTAAAAAACTCTCCCTTAAAAAATAAGGGAAATGGTATTTTCACCATAGAGCTAGAAACCGCCTGAAACAGGATTTGAAAATTAGACATAACCGATATTACCGCCTTAATAGTAAGTGACCGAAATCATGGCAATAGCACTAAATTTTCCAGCACGGAGTTGGCTCGCTGGTAGGGTATTGACGAGCTCAGCTTGTAAAATAATTCGCTGTAAAGTGGCATCTATTTGTTCTGGAAATATTTGTTGAATTTGATTAACTTCAAGTGGATGAGCCACACCACCAGTTATATTATTGATATTAATGCCAAGGCCATCAGTACTAGTGGATAAAATACTTTTTCCTTGATAAACCATAGTGTTACTATTTTTGGGGTTAATCATAATACCGAGTGATTTATTCCAATTACAGCCAGTTAAATACAATGGAAATGTATGGGATTGGGAAATATCATCAGAGTTATGCGGTATATTAATCACCCCAAAATTGATTTTTAACGGTGAACTGTTATCTTCGCTACGCAGGTGGCAGGCTGGGTCGACTAACGTCGCGCTCACATCGATTAAAACATCCGACTTAGACATAAATGGGAGGAATAAAAAACACAAAACAAATTTAGATAACCAATTGATTGTATTCATTACTCATACTCCAATGAAAAAGTCGCTGAGCTTGAGAAAACCCCTTTTTTTGCTTCATTCAACGGATTTTTACGCACAAATACACCAAATTCCAATTGCTGACTTCCATCTGTAACCGTAACAGGTGTTACCTCAATCGATTTATCCCAAGTAACAAGTGCGCCTTGCTTATCAACTACACCAAGCAGTACACCACTACTTCCATCCGTTCCAAGGTAATTCCCTCCCTCTACAGTGACTTGTTTTGGGCTTTTCCAGGTAATCTTAATCATCTTATTAAGGTCGGCTTGGCTGCATTTTTCAATCGTGATAAAAAATGGTGTGATATCACTAGGAATATTGTCATTAATCGACTTCAAACGTATATTTTCAATTTTTACCCGCTTATTGATGGAATCAGCCGCTAACTGACAGGTTTTATTGACTAAAATACCACTAAATTCCACATCTAGGCTTTCCTTACTCCAACCAAAAATAGGAACCACAAGGCTTAAAAGTAAAATGGCCTTACTCATAAACCACCTCCAACCGTAATAAATTCGATTTATGCATTGAAACAGGTGGGTGAATAAAATTATTACCGTTTAATAAATTCATTTTCTCTATGGCCGTAACATTTCCATTCTGCACATCATAGAAGCGTATTTGTGCGGGCGTTGTTTGCGTTTTATCCGCAGAAAATGCACCGCCTGCGCCACATTGAGTCAACATCACCGCTGAGGTTGATATTTTTAAGTGGCAAGGCGAATTGAATAATCGAGCGCTCACTTCTAACCATCCACTATTTAAATCTTCATAATGTGATTCATTCACCGCAGTATGATTTAAAAGTCCGTTCGCTGAAGCCATCACTCCTATCATGCCACTGATGAAAAATAGACCAATAAGCATATGCTTTATCAATGCATTACTCCTTCTATTATTGATGCTAGGCGTATATCCCCCTCAGCTAACTAATGTTCATCCACCACTGTGCAAACGTCTTGTTGGCAATGAAAAGCCAAAGTCGGTTTTCCGCCATAATCATTGATATAGGTTAAATGAGGTCTTGTTAGTGGCTGGGAAATAAACTCTTGAGTCGATTTAGGCGGCACCATCACCACTTCAAATTGGCTTTGTTCCGACTGTTTTTGGTTATTACCCAAGCCAATAACCGTCAAATTGAAAGGCGTTGAATTATTGAGCTGATACCCTTTATTCGTTTTCATTAATGTGACCTTATGTGCCCAGTTTGTTTCTGACTTGGCTAAAATGGACGGAGGTCGATAAAAAAGCTTCACTCGCGATTGCAAAGCAATTTGTAAGGTATTCGCATCATGAGATTTAGGCGGGACTTCTCGCAAATTAAAATAAAATACGGATTCCCTATCTTGCGGTAACTGACTAAATAAAGGCGTCAGACTCAAGCGAACTAAGCTTTGGCTATTCGGCTCTACGCGTTGTAGTGGCGGCGTAGCCAATAACGCTCCTTTTGTTAGCTTCTTACCTTGTTGGTCTTCAATCCAACTTTGTGCGAGATACGCCTCTTCTGGGTTATCATTAGTTATCTTGATATTAATCGATTTCACATCCCCAGGAAAAATAATCCGAGTTCGATCCAGGGTCACTGCTGCGTAGGTATTAAATGATAATATAGGTATGACAAGCAGTACTCTCACAATCCATTGATAACAAATATCTAACTTCCACATAATTAGCCTCACAATCATTTACTTGATGATGAATAAACTGAACGGACCGCTTTGGCTGAAGAACATGGCAGCAACAACAAATCCGTAAGCTCATTTAATTTTTCAGGTAGAGATAACTCGCACTGTGGCTGGTTATTCCAATACAACGACAACTTTTCTTGAGGTGATACCCCCACTAGCCACGTCACACCGCCTTCACCCACTAGCCCTACTTCTTGGTTATTTTTATTACGTACACTGGCGCCAAAAGGTGGGTGCTTTCCATCTGACAAAGCAAAAACAACAAATAATTTATGCCCCTTCATCACCGATAAGCTGCGATAGCCTATGGCACCTTTGGTTAACGTAATATCTGTCGAGGGATCGAGGCTTTCGATATCATCGGGTAACTGGCTGGTATTAATTGAAGCTGTTGATTTTCGATAACTATTCACATTGGGAATAACAGCCAACCCAAATGCATTGGTTTTAATCACCCCATTATCGAGAGGAATACCGCTCACGTCGGGGGTTTCAACCATAAGTCGTGTATCACCGTGCGCTGATCGGTGCAATGCCGCCCCTTTCGAGGTTAATGTAAGCCCGCCATTGATTGACCCGCCAATGCTGTGGTATTGATCAGGCACATAGCTCGCATTTATAGATGTACTTGCTTGAGAGATATCTCGTGAATAAAAGCCACTCAAACTCACTTGATTATCAATATGTTGGCCGTGGTTATAACCAACATTGATATTGTAATTATCTTGTTCCCCATAACCGCTATAGCCAACCTGATGATTAAATTGATTATTACCCGCTGACCGTGAGTAGAGTTCAGAAAATGTGATTCTATGCCCGCGGAATAACGGTACCGTGAGATATAGGTTAATTGCATCATCTTCATTGCCATTGTCTCGTTCAGTACGAGTTGCTGATAATGATAAATTTGCGGCATTCTGGGACAGAAGAGGAAAATTTAAAGGCGCATTAATGTATAAACCGTATTGCGTTTGTGAGTCGTGCTGCCAATAAGTACTATATTGATAATTAAGAGAAATATTAAAATCATCAAAATATTTATTTAAATATAATTGATAATTTTCTTTTGCTGCCTGAGTACCATAACCTATTCTCTCTTCATCCATAAATTGCGTTAGTGTTCGGTATTCTTTGTCGGCAAAACGGTAGCCTGCAAAGGTAATATCTGTGCGTAGCTCATCGAAAGATTTTGCGTAATTAACGCGATAAGAGCGGCCTTGGCGTCTTTTATCTGAAAAATCGGCAAAAGATTGTGTGATATCAAAAGAAACCGCGCCTATTGAAAAAAGATCCCGTCCGATCCCTAATGCTGCACTTTGGTAATAACCATTAAGTTGAGTTCCTCCATATAATGACCATGCATTTGAAACACCATATGATAATTCACCACTTACAACAGGCTCACCTGTCAAATGCCGATTGTCATAACGCGTCTTTCCCATTGCGACTTTATAAATAACGCGTCCGGGACGTGTTAAATAAGGTAACGAAGCTGTACTAAGACTAAACTTGCTCTCCTCCCCATTTTCTTCACGCACAGTCACATCTAATACACCACGGATCCCACTATCAAGTGTTTGAATACGAAATGGCCCAGGAGGCACTGCCGTTTCAGAAATAATGCGTTCTTGGCTGCGAACAATTACAATCGCATTAGTATTTGCAACACCAATAATTTCAGGTGCATACCCCACTAATTTAGGCGGTAGCATGCGGTCATCACTTTCTAAAGAAAAACCAGTATATTGCCAAGATTCAAAGATATCCGAATAAAAATAATTTTCTCCCAACGTAAAGATTGAGGCACTATCTTTCAATGAAGTAAATGCATAAAGACGAGTAAAATCAAAGTTATGTTTTTCTTGAGGATAATCCCCCCGTTGCTTCTGATAAGATGTACTGTAATCACCACGTAGGCGCCAAGCCCCCCAATTTACCCCTGTGATTCCATTACTTGATAAATAGATTTGCCGATTACTATTCGTTTCCTTGGTTGCAGAAATATTCGCATTGTAATCAATAAATGCGCCACCTATTCCTTCTTCCCATAAATTAGCAGGAACCCAGTAAGGGTCGCGATATTCCATCCATATTTGCGGAACAGTCATTTTCAGCGATAAGGTGCTGAGCTCTATAGCTGTTTGAACGCCTGATAGCGCAGAAAAATCGAGGCATTTTCCACTATGAGAAAGTGTCACTTTCTCCATCGCAGAACGCTTTAACCCAATTAACTCAAGGATATCAGGAGGAATACAAATAGTTTGTGTCGCTTGGGTTGATTCGCCTGCAATAGGCTTATTTTCATAAACGGAGATATTGCGGGGTGCCCCTAAACGTTGCCCATTAACAAAGAGAGTAAAAACATAATCCCCCGGTAGCGTATACCCTGCTACCGAAAACTGGCTCATATCAATATTTTGCATATCATCTGCATCTAAAACATCTGTATTAAATTCAGTTGCAAATGCTTTCCATCCTATAAAACTCGGTAACAGAAAAGCAATGAGCCAAGCTAGCTTCAATTTTTCGTTAGTTTTGAACACCATGCTCTATACCATCCTAGCTATACCAGATTAAATGCAATAAGAGTTCATCTTCAAAATGAAGCTCATAAAAACATATTCTTCGTGCGTGTTATTGGTAATCGATGAAAAAGCGGATCAGCCCGTAATAACGGCCCGCTTGAATCGGCTGTCCGGTTAATTCCAAACGTAAGAAATAGCGAAGGAAAAGGCTGTATCCTGATTTATCTTGATACAACACATTGTCAGATAATGAATAAACCTTATTAGGCTGTAATCGTATTTTTGAATTGTCTAATACCGATACGCCTAGCCCTTCGGAAGCACCTTGTAGCGTAAAAGCATCAATATATTGCGCACGTTGGCCGACAAAGCGTATTTTCCATGTTTTTAGGTCAATGGTTGAATAAGCACTACCACAATCTTGTAGCTCAATAATAAAAGGCTGATCATGCATTTCTCTTTGCAAGCTATTTGACAAAAAAGCGAGAGCCAAAGAAGAAAAATCAATAGTTTGATAGCGATTTTTCAACGTTATTGAACACGGCGCATCGATAACACTGCCTTTAAGTAATGTTCTTGCATTGACGTTGTAGGACTTAATAATTTTGGGGTCTGCATATGAGTGAATACTAAAAATAAGCATTATCGACAAGACTATTATATTCATAACCCTTTGATAACTAACCATGCCCCCCCCTCTAGCGAATCAATATTTAACCACCAGTCAATTCTGGCGGTTAAACCATTTAGTTATTGATAGGTAATACGAAAGTTTGTTACTGCGCTGAACTTACCTTCCGATACACTTTTCGTTGTATCAACAGCTTTTGCTAACGCTTTGAAAGATAATACGTTATCTCCTTTTTTATTGATGATACGTGAAAGCACATCTTTAGCTTTTCCAAACTCAAATCCATCAATACCAATTCCTACATTATTGGTATTACCCGCAGAAGTAGAAAGTAAAGTATTTGCTGCATCCGCATAGCTTTGCCCTGTAAACACTAATTCCATTGATTTAACAGCAATAGGTTTTCCAGCTGTATCAATATCAAAGTCAGTGAAATCACACCCAGTAAATTCAATATTAAATTTCACCTCAGCCACGCGACCATTTTCCAATGCTCGACGAGATAACTGTCCAAAATCAATAACTTGCTTTAGTGAGGATTGCGCTATATTACAAGGAGTACTAACAACGACACCTTCGAAATCAACTGTACCTGTGTTGTCGGCAGCAGAATTTGTTGAAAAAATACCAGCTATTAATGCAGTAAAAATAAATAACCGAGATGATTTTGATAAATAGGGTGCAATATTTAATTTGGTAAATTGCATATATTTTTCCTTTCAATTAAAAAATTAAACTACAATAAATACGCCATTAAATATTCAATAGCGTAAATCTAATTTCGATATTTAATTCAATTAAAGAGGACATAAAACTAAGCATCACCATATGAGTGATTTTTTACTCCAACCGCATACCCAATTGAAAATTATCTTTTTTTTGATTCCCCATAATAGTAGAAAAGTGATCTTTCGATGAGATTAAAAAATTCATTTTGTATTCTTATATCTGCAATTTCATTCGAATGATTCACTAGGACTTTGAAAAAAAATTCTAGCCAATTTCTTTCTAATACGCCCAAAAGAGTATTTAATACTTCAACATTAATACCGGTTTCCCCTCTTTCATAACGAGAAACCTGTTGTTGACTTATTTTTAGTATTTTAGCTAGTTGGTACCCTGTTAATGATTTATCAATTCTGGCTTGTCTTAAAAATAACCCAACATCCCGACGTAATAACGCATTTGTTTTTATCATATTAATTCCAATGAATAAAACTCCCATTTGAAATTTTAAATGACTCGTTACGAACTTAAGAATCAGTTTTTTTTTACATCTAATAAAAATAGAGAATGATTTAATTTAAATATAGGTTTATTAATTAATTCTGTAAATACGTTTGTATCGATCGAACTTATATAATTTGATAGCTATTTCCTATTAAATTATATAACCCATGTAATATAACTTAGATGAACACACAATAAATATTAAAAATCAAAAGGTTAAAGACAAATAAATCAAGATAATAGCAAGGCGAATTAATTAAATATAAAAATATTAACATGCAGAAAATAACGAAATTAAAAGAATAAATTAAAGCTTATAATTAAAATAAATCAACCCACTGGATTTACACAAAAATAGAGTTAAGCAATAAAGTCAATACTAAAGCTCATAAATAAAATAAAGATAATCATCAATTACTATTTAATTTAATATTATTATATTAAGTTATATCCTCAAACGTTAATATAAGAAAAATTAAAAATAGAATATCCACTTACTGCATTCTTTATGCATTAATAGCATTTATTATTTAAATACCTAACACCTTGTTCAAATATCCGTTAAAGTAACGTTAAAAAGGACTCCAAAATGATAGCAAAGTTTTATAGTTACCAACCACAGCAGGGTCACGGGCTACCCCATGACCCTATCCCATCACTCATTGGTCCTAGACCTATTGGTTGGATATCAACCTGTGATAGTAAAGGTAGAACCAATCTAGCTCCTTATAGTTTTTTCAATATTTTCAATTATTCACCACCTATATTGGCCTTTTCGAGTGTTGGTAAAAAAGATTCAGTAACTAATGCCATCGAAACAGGGGAGTTTGTTTATAACCTTGCTACGCTTTCACTCGGTGAACACGTAAATATGAGTAGTGCCACACTCGCACATGGTGAAAGCGAATTTGTATTAACGGGGCTATCCCCCCTCCCTTCAACACTCGTTTCACCGCCTCGTATCGCTCAAACACCCGTTTCAATGGAATGTGTTGTCACGCAATATCAGCAACTTAAACGGGCAGATGGGCAACTATTGGATACTTGGATGGTAATGGGAGAAGTCGTCATGGTGCATATTGATGAATCAGCCTTGAATAATGGCTTATATGATTGTGCTAGCCAGAAACCACTATTGCGTGCTGGAGGGCCAGCTGATTACTATTGGATTGAACAGCAGCAAAACCTCAAAATGTATCGACCTAAGTGACCATAAATCTGAGTAATAAATCTCCTCCATAAGTTTATTACTCAGGTATGTTACCTTTATGGATAAAATTTACAGATTAACCGCTCGCTACTTGTTGGATAAGAAAAATGTGCCGTAATTAAATCAAACTGCGTTTCAGATGTTTGAAATGGGTTTTCCCCTGCTAAATTACGAGCAGCAAGCCTTGCCTTACACTCATCATTACTTACCTGCAATACATAAGATACATCAGATGATTGCGCCAAAGACATTAACCATTGCCGCTGTATTGGTGTGTTGGCAGGAAAATCCATCACGATATTATTCCCAGCCTGTATTAATTGCCTAATATGGTCTTCCAATACCTGTTTTACTAAAGCACTTTTTTCGACATAGTGAGCCAATTCATTAATTTCATTAGGATAAAGGGCGGTAAGCCATTCATCTTCACAGAGCAAAATAGTACGAGGGAGGTTAGCCAGTTGTTTCGCTAATGTCGATTTCCCAGAAGCGATTTTCCCACAAAGAAAATGCAAACGAGGTTGTTTTTTAATAATGGAGATGCTTCTGTTAAATTCATAAATAGTTCCTTACTGAAGAATTAACCAGATAAGGACAAAAAACCCGCCTTATCTGGCGGGTTTAGGATGTAGCTTATCCCCACCACTATGTGATGGTAATAATAATGCTTAAGCTTGCTACAACCTGTGACATATAAATTTCCTAAATTGAATTGTAACCAACCTATCAGAACTCAATACAAGCCGTCAAATTCAGTTGAATTACAATAACAAAAGACCTGAATAAATTCAGGTCTTTTGTTTTCGCTAATTAATGTTTACCATTTTTATGGTGATTCAGAGTTTCTTCTTTTAAATCAAGTTCATCACGTAAACGGTGATACACCCTTTCATTGATATTTTTACTTTTACGCATTTGATATAACGCGTCGCGTTTCGCTTTTAACGCCGACTTAGACATTTCGCGTTCCATATTAATCATCTTATGTAAATCATAGACATCTGACTCAGTTTCATCCGAATTATCGAGTCGTCTGCCATAAATTTCTAATAGTTGCGCCCCAACTTCAGTACGCATAGCAATTTCATCCATATCATCCGATGGGTGGTTCATTAATTCACGTAAATGTGCCATCGCGGCTTCATTTAAAGCTAAACGCGCTCGAATTTCGTCATTATCATAAGGTAAGTCTTGTACTAACCCTTTCGTTAAAATAGGCAGTGCGATACTGGCAATCAATAATGAGCATAAAATCACCCCCATCGCTAAGAAAATAGCCACGTCACGATTCGGGAATAATGAACCATCTGGCATCAATAAAGGTAACGTTAAAATACCCGCTAACGTAATCGCTCCGCGCACACCCGCTGTCGCCATTACTGCCATCATACGAATATGCATAACATCTGCTTCTTTACCGCGACGGCGTTTATGGAAGACGGTTAAAGTCATCGAGATCCACACCCAGCTAAACCGTAAAACTGCCAATGCCACGGTAATAATCGCCACATAAACAAACAGCATCCAAGGATGGCTCGCACCCGCGGCCTCTGCTACAGCAGGCATATTTGTCCACATACCCGGTAACTGTTCACCTAACAAAATGAAAATCATCCCGTTCAACGCAGTTTGTACCGTATCCCACACCGCTTTACTTTGCATACGTGTAGCAGCTTGCATGCGACCTGCAATTTTTTCATAGTGCATCGCAATACCAGCAACTACTGCCGCTAAAATACCGGAAACATGCAAATGTTCAGCTAATAAATAAGCCGTAAATGGCATCAGTAAGCTGATCATAATTTGAATTGCAGGTTCTTCCCCAGTACGCTTAACGAGCAGTTGGTTTAACCAGCCAATTGCCCAAGCCACCAGCAAACCAATTAAAATTCCGCCAAATGCCACTAATACAAATTGCCCAGCCGCTGAAGCAAGGGAAAATGTACCTGTTAACGCAGCGACCACTGCAAAACTAAAGCACACCAGACCCGTTGCATCATTCAACAATGACTCCCCTTCCAAAATATGCGCCATTCGAGATGGCAATGGGGAATTGACAGTCATGGCAGACACGGAAACGGGATCCGTTGGCGATAAAATGGCTGCTAACGCAAAGGCAACAGCTAAAGAAATGGCTGGGATTAACCAATGTATAAAGAAGCCCATACCAATCACTGTTACAACCACTAAACCTATGGCTAGCGACATTATCGGTTTAATTTCTTGAAATAAGGCTTCTTTAGGGATACGCCATCCATCAAGGAATAATAAAGGAGGAATAAATAAAAATAGAAATAGATGAGGCTCAAATTCAACTGTAAAACCGTATAAAGACAAGCCAGCCCCTAGTGCTATCTGGATCAGGGGTAATGGAATAATATCTTTGAGCAGTCGTGAAACAAAAACGCTCACAACAACGGCTAATAAAAAAACGAGTACAAGTGTCACTACTGACATTGATTGCTCCATGTTTAGCTAATCATTAATTATCAGTTATGAAGTAAATAGATAAAATGAATCAATGTAAAGTGGCAATTAATCAATCGATACAAAAATAATAAAATTAAGAAATAGCCTATCTATCATCAGGTTGCAAAAATTACCACTGACTTAAATGCCCCATAAGAAACTTATTTATCTATTTGATAAATAAATATTTAAACGCAATATCAATAATAAGTTATGTATTGCCATCAAAAATAGAACTAAACCATCATTAATCGACTATTTTGTTGTTTCTTTAGATAAATTTAGGCTACCTGATTTTTTTCTTTTTAGCTTTTTTTCATTATTTTTATCGGAAGTGCTTTTATCTGCGGTATTGGTGTTTTCTATACTATGCCGCTCAATTAATTCTTGTAGCACTTGCTTAAGAATCTTACTTTTACGTAGCCCCAAGGGAGCTAAAACAACTTCTTCGTGTTGCTGAGCTGCAATAAGTAAACCATCAACTAGTGACATTCCACTTGATGTCACACTGACAAGTGTTATGCGCTTATCACTACCATTATGGTTACTGTGGCGAACCACGTGCCCTTGCTGTTCTAGACGTTGTAGTACACGAGTAATTGTCGGTTGTTTACTGACTGTTTTTTGTGAGAGCTCTGTAATCCCCATCGAGCCATTACCTGCTAGTGTGGATAACACTCTCCACTCTAATATTGACAAACCTTTTTCTTCAACAATGGCATGAAACTCAGATGAAACCAACATCCAAGCCTGCCCCAATAGGGCAGGCAAATAATTATCAACAAAAACCTTTGAGTTTGCCATTCGCTCCCCTTGATAACATCTTGAATTATTGCATTTGATTACAACCCCTCAAGAGTAGCAGAAGTCGGCGATAATTCAGCTAAAACTTTCCACTTAGCAATGAACCAAACCCATCAACACGAGTTTCTAAACCCAACTTTTTTAACATCATATAGGTCGTCGCCACCGAAGAAGACAGTACAGGTAAACCAACTCGGTCTTCAATTAATTGTATTGAGGGTAGCGAAGGCATTTGCACACATGCAGAAGCCACAATTGCATCTACTTGGGTATTGAGTTTTTTCGTAATTTCCACTGGTGCGAATGGGTTTTGCCGGCCCACATCTAAATTATCTGGAATTTCCAATGAAATACTATCTACCACTTCAATGCCTTCACTTTCGATATAATCAATCACTAACTGCGTCAACGGCTTCATATAAGGCGTTAAAATAGACACTTTTTTAGCGCCCATTACATGTAAGCCGTCAACTAATGCCCCAGCGCTAGTCACTACAGGTGCTGGATGGCCGTTATCTACCGTACGTTGAAACAAACGTTTTTCTGAAATGCGATGATAACCTTTCCCCATGCTCATAATCGCAACTAAACAGGCATATCCCAGCACATCAACCGCAGCATCTGACAATTCAATAGCGCAGCGGTCACTATCGGAGTCCATTTTTGCCAGCTCCTCTTTGGTAACTTTTTGCATACGCATACGGCTTGAATGAAAGGTAAAGCGCTCCGCAAACAGAGCTTCTCTTGCCCGTAATATAGCCGGAATTTCTGTTTCCATCGTGGTATTTGATGACGGGACAATCTGCCCAATACGATATGTACGTGCTAAACTCATATCTCCCTCTCCCCAAATGACTCACCTGATTCTGGAAATACGTTTAAAGCTTCATCTTCTTGCCCATTACCGTGAAAACGTGCTGCCGTTAATGGCCGGCGGTTCACCTGTAAATCAAAGATATCAAAACGGTTATAATGCCCTGTAATATCATGCATTTGTCGTGGTTGAATACAGCGATTTAAATCAATTTCACCGTAAACAATCCCTTCTTTGTCAACCAATGGTTCGCCTACAACTCGTCCATCAGGCCCGATAATTCCTGAGAAAGCGCTATTTGGCCGAGCCAGTAACTCACGTGCTTCTGGGTGAGTTGCAGACATTGCATCCATAATCTCTTCTGACACTGTCGAACAGGAAACAATCGTAAAAACTTTGCCTTCGAAACAGTGGGCAGATGCGCGTAAACGAATCGCTTCGGCCATGTCATAGTCTTTTGGTGCAACGGGTAAGGCGATATAGCTCGCAATATGGACTAACTCGCCTTGCGCCAATAGAGCAAAACGCGCCAATGTATTGGTGTTTTCCCCACAGGCCAATGCCCCAAGAGGCCCAATACTGGTTTGATGAACTTTTAGTGAAGAGGCATCTCCATTTGCCCACGTCAGTTTTTCTGCCCATGTTGGGACTAATTTACGATGGCGCCCCAGAATTCTTCCTTCATCAGAAATCGTCACTAATGTATTATATAACGTAGCGATTCCATTAGGGTTCCGCTCATTCACACCAATTACAACATTGATGTGGTGGCGTGCGGCAGCTTGAGCAATTTTTTGTATTTCAGGCCCTGGGACTTCAATGGCAGATTTGCACAGTTTTTCAAACCATGGACTGCCATCTATCGGGTTCATCACCCAACTCCAATAAGGGTAACCAGAAATAAAAACCTCTGGAAATGCAACCAATTTCGCTCCGTTATCCGCCGCCTCTTCAATTAAACGACAAACTTTATCTACCGTAGCATTGGTATCGAGAAACACCGGAGCGGCTTGTACCGCAGCGGCTTTAAACGTCTGCAAATTAAGCATACTTCCCCCTTAAACGGCGACAACTGGATGGCGCAATTCACCAATATTCTCAACATATGCTTCAATCACATCCCCCGGCCAGACCCATTCTTGAGGTGTTCTTCCCGCCCCTACCCCTTCAGGAGTGCCTGTTGCAATAATGTCACCTGGTTCTAATGTGATCCCTTGGCTAATATCTTCAATCAATATATTCACATTAAATAGCATGTGGCGTGTATTTGAGGATTGTTTGGTTACACCATTCACCTTCAAGCTTAAATCTAAGGTATGGGGATCTGGAATCTCATCAGCAGTGACAATGCATGGCCCAAATGGTGCATAGGTATCTTGCCCTTTAGAATAAATCCATTGCCCAGCACGGCGGCAATCACGCGCACTCATATCAATCATCAAGCTGTAGCCAAACACATAATTAAGAGCATCTTTTGCCGCGACACTTTTCGCACGAGTGCCAATAATCACCGCCAACTCCACTTCCCAGTCTAATTGTTGGGTAATTTTGGCGTTATGTTCAATGGCATCTCCCGGCCCAATCACTGTGGTTGGGGGCTTAGAAAAGATAACGGGTTGTTTTGGAAGATCTTTTGAGGTGTCTAATGTACGGCTGGATTCCGCCACGTGTTCAACATAGTTTAAGCCAATACCAAAAATATTTTTACGTGGGCGAGGTATCGGCGCCAAAATTTTCACATTTTGTACAGGCCACGCAGTCCCTGCTGGGAATTGCTCTTGATATGTATTCAGAAGTTCTGTACCAACACGCACACCTTGTGGGCCTAAATCGATAAAGTCCAACATATTATCAGGCAAGTACAGCCCTTGCTCTTGTGCCAGAAGGGCTAAATCCACTACTTGTTGATTAACAACTGCTCCTAAACGGCCTGCCGCGGTCACATCAGAACGATAAGTTATTAAGCGCATTTTCTTTCTCCTTGAATGAGGTGATTGCCTCACTCACTTCTTCACGTAAATTGGAATAATAAAATTATTTATATTAATCAATAAGAAATATAATACTCACCTAGGTAACGACTTTCTGGTGACCGTCATTTTCTACTAGAGCCTCTTCATAATAGAGCCCCAAAGAGTGCATTACGGGTAAATCATTAAAGCAAAACAGACAAGCATCTTCGGTTTGTGAGGTATTCACATGTTCATGGAACATCCACGATGGCACACAGAAAATATCACGCTCTTGCCAATCAAAGCGTTGCCCATTGATCACGGAGTACCCTTGCCCTTTCGCTACTTGATAAATAAAACTTCCCGTATGGCGATGAGCTTTACCAACAAAGCCCGGACGCAGTAATTGCATACTCGCTCCAATGGTTGGCATCACAGGTCCTCCTGTGAGCGGGTTAGTGTAGTGCATCAAAACATCATCAAATACTGAGCCATCCGCTGCCTTCGCTGCACGGCACAACGCCTCGTAGGTTGGCCCCCATTGGTATTTAAATAATGGTGAATAAGGTTTATCCCAGCCGATATCGTGAGGACGTAATGCGGTTCCTCCCCACATACCAACGGGGTAATCGATAGGTCGTGTTTGTGCTTGATGTAAGTCAGGATGCACTTTGTAAAACCCAGCTTCCATGGCATTGACTAACGGGATATCTAATCCATCTTGCCAGATACAAGGTAAACCATCTTCCGCAACGCCGTGTTCATGCCATGTCCCATTCGGCGTCAGTACAAAGTCATTAGCTTCTAGCATCATTTTTTGCCCTTCGACAATGGTATATGCCCCACGCCCTTCCATAATAAAACGCAATGCGGAGGATGAGTGGGCATGAGCCGAAGCGGCTTCTCCTGGATGCATGACTTGTAAACCTGAGTACAGCCAACCTACTGCAGCAGCCACTTCTTGGCGGCCGGGATTATTCAGATAGATTACGCGACGCCCCGCTTTTTCTGGTGTCACCAGTTCAACTGAGCGCAACACATGTTCGCGTAAATCACGGTAGCGCCACAACACAGGAACTGAGCTTGATTTGGGTTGCCACGGTTCAATCTTGTTTGCGACCGTCCATAATGCACCTGTCTTCAACGCATCTAGTTCTTGGTAATACGCCACTAGCTCAGGGGTATCTGCCACATCGGCACGCCCTGCCACATTTTCTCGGTATTGGTCATGGGAGTGTGTACTCATGCTATTTTCCTCTTTGTTTGCCAAAGCCTTTAACGCGACTTCAAGGATTGAACGAGTTGCTGACGCCCATATTCATACGGTGCCGGCCAACGAGTTTCCCACCCATAACGCGCACATTCATGTAAGACCCATGCAGGGTCAGAAAGTAATGGCCGAGATAAAGCACATAAATCCGCCCGCCCAGCGGCAATAATGCTGTTGACTTGGTCAGCATCAGTAATAGCACCTACGGCAATAACCGGTATTCCAGCTTCATTACGAATACGGTCTGCCATTGGTGTTTGGTACATCCGACCATAGACCGGTTGCTGTTGCGGTGACACTTCACCTGAAGAGCAGTCAATCATATCTGCGCCCGCTTGCTTCATTGCACGGCCAATTTCCACCGCGTCATCAACCGTAGTCCCGCCATCCACCCAATCCGTCGATGAAATACGTACACTCAAAGGTTTTGACCACACCTGACGCACAGCACTAATGACAGCTAACGGAAAACGTAAGCGATTTTCTAACGTTCCACCGTAGTTATCTGTACGCTGATTAGTTAATGGAGAAATAAAGCTCGACAGCAAATAACCGTGCCCTGCTTGCAGTTCAAGCCAGTCAAAACCAGCCGTTTCTGCTCGTTTTGCTGCCGCAACAAATTGGTCAATCACCGTAGTCATTTGTGCCTCGGATAGCTCTACCGGAGTTTGTGAGATATTCGGTAAATAAGGCAACGCTGAAGCAGAAACTAACGGCCAGTTATCTGCATCTATTGGGTGATTTTCTTTCTCCCACCCTCGCTGAGTTGAACCACGGCGCCCTGCATGGCCTAATTGAATGCCAATTTTGGCATCCGTTTTTTGATGAATAAAATCAGTCACACGTTGCCAAGCAGTAACTTGCTCGTCATTCCAAATACCGACACAGCCTTTTGTCACACGGGCATCGGGGGCTATAGCCGTCATTTCAGTCATCACTAGACCCACACCACCTAATGCGCGGCTTCCCAGATGTACCAAATGAAAATCATCGGGTATACCCTGATTAGCGCAATACAACAATGTTGGTGACGCGACCACGCGGTTATTAAGAGTGATACCTCGTACATGATAAGGTGTCAGCATAGGGGGCACTTTTGCCTTTGAAATCACACCTGTTTGTTCCGCAAACCACTGCTCATAGTTTTCCAACCATACAGCATCACGCACGCGCAAATTTTCATGAGATATACGCTGTGAACGCGTTAAGAGAGAGTAGGCAAATTGCTCTGGCGCTAAATTTTCATAACGACAGACATTTTCAAACCATTCTGTCGAATTGCGTGCCGCATTCTGAATTTTCAGTACTTCGACACTGCGAACCTTCTGGTAATGCACAAGCCCTTTACGTAAATCACCCCCTGAAGTTTTCAAGCTTTCACACAGCTCAATAGCATCTTCTAGTGCTAATTTAGTCCCAGAACCAATAGAGAAATGGGCGGTATGTGCCGCGTCACCCATTAAGACCACAGGAACGTCTTTACCTTGAGTGGGCTGCGTCCAATGCACCCAATTTCCACAAATGACCCGAGGAAAGCGGATCCAAATTGCGGCACCACGTAAATGCGCTGCGTTAGCAATCAGTTTTTCACCATCAAGCCACGGCGCAAATAGTTTTTCACAATAAGCGATGCCATCCTCTTGAGACATTTGGTCAATACCGGCTTTAAGCCAAGTTTCTTCCGTCGTCTCCACAATAAAGGTCGATAACCCTTCTTGAAATTGGTAGGCATGAACTTGAAACCATCCATGCTCATTTTTGGCGAATAAGAAGGTAAAGGCGTCAAAAATCTTCTTTGTACCTAGCCAAACAAAACGGCAACGACGTGGGTCAATATCTGGTTTAAATACGTTTTCATAACGCGTACGCACCGTACTATTAATGCCATCAGAGGCGATAAGCAAATCAGCTTGGTACTCGCGAGCAATCGCTTGGTCATCCGTTACTTGGGTTTCGAACACTAACTCCACACCCAACTCCACACAGCGGTCTTGTAATATATTGAGTAACTTTTTACGCCCAATGCCGATAAACCCATGACCACCGCTGCGGTTACATACACCTTTAAAGTGCACATCGATATCATCCCAGTGACTAAATTCTGCAGAAATCGTTTTGGCAGAAACTGGGTCCGCTTGGCGCAAATTACTGAGCGTGGCATCAGAAAATACCACTCCCCAGCCAAAAGTGTCATAAGGACGATTACGTTCCACCACCACTACACGGTTCTTTGGGTTCTGTAGTTTCATCAGCAACCCGAAATAAAGCCCTGCGGGACCACCGCCAATACACACAATATTCATGGAACTTCTCCTTTACTTACACTGGTTGCTGAGCGGTTAATGCCTGATACAAGGCGTCTGGAATGGGGATGGCTTGATGCGTTTCTAATGACGTCGTGACATAAGTTTGCGTCACTTGCATGCGCAGTACTCCATCAACACCGACACAGCGTTGATGTAACGTCAGAGACTTGCGACCAATACGCTGTACATGTAGCTCTAACATCACGTTATCCCCCATTTTGCTAATGGCCTTGAACTCCGCTTCTAGGTGTACTGTCGGCAATCCAAAGCGTTGTTCCATGATGTAACCTGCAAAGCCTTGAGGGACTAATTCATCAACCCAACGTTCAAGTAAATTATTAAACATCACGAAATACTGGGGGTAAAACACAATCCCTGCGGGGTCACACTCTGAAAAATGAATTTTATGTGGCTTAGTAAATGTCAGTAAACTCATGATGTTATCCTTAATTCATAGCTAAACGTTGACGGCATTTTTCCAATTCTTTCCCATGTTCATCAGCCAATGCGGCTTCACGCAGTTCACGTAAATTAATGGGGGTGAGTTTGTTCCCTTGCTGCGCAACGATGTCCATTAAGATTTTAAAATTACGCAACCCTCTCGCATGAGTGTCGCTATACCCCTTAACCACGCGTTGACATTCGGTAATTTCGGTTGCAAGTGCAGGGTTAGCTTTCGCTGCTTTAATTACAGCAGCTAACCACTTTTCAATGCGCTGCGTTTCTAGTTGATAACGTAACGTCGAACGTCGGCCTTTTCGCCATGCGGCTAATAGATACAACTGTAAAAAACCTAATAAAGAACTGGTAGTGATCGTGCGCCCCTTTTCGGTCATTTTGCGAAGCGCTTTGTGTAACCAATGTGGACGCATTAACCAACGACCTAAATTTTTGGGAAGCGTTTCGCAAATTTCTTCAATTCTTGGATGCATAAATTCATTGATCTCCAATAATTGATTATCTTTTGCCTGTACTTCATTGCGAACGCGAGAAAAGCGGCTATCACGAATTTTAAGGTCAGCCACTCGGATGGTGTCTTCATAGGACATCCAAAGGGCTAAGTGGCGCGCAAGCGCACGTTGCAAACGCTCATCTTGCCCGCCATCTTGCGCAAAGAGGTTATTGAGGCGATCCAAATATAAAGTGGCATAGGCAGGGTCTTGGTAGTCTATAAGTCGGCGAGTCCCTTCAGTCACGAGATACTGCACATGAGGAGAGAATTCATGTTGGATACGAGCTAATAGTTGCGATACCTGCTTATTTTTTAGTGAATATACAGTGTTCTTTGTGGACTCCGGCCGATATGCATCTTCGGGTTTAGTCGCTTTTTCTGCCCCTAATGTAAAAGCTCGCAAACTTGGTTTTACGCCAACGCCCCCACGTACAATCGTTTCTTCAAATTGTGCGCGGCTAAATGGTAAAACACCGGAACCAAACAGCGCACCAAATAAAACAGCACTAATCACACTGCCACTTTCTTGTGCTGCTTGTGCCATATCAAAGTGAATAAACTGACGCGCAGATGCCGCAGTGTGGCGAATTAATGCTTGGCTATCGACTCGCCCATCACCCATGGCTGATTTTTCCGCGATAGAGTAAACACGGTGTGTTGAACTGATCAATGTTGTGCGCTCTGGGGTAACAAAGCCGCGCTGTACTGCTCTGCCTGCTTCCATTAATTCAGAGGCCAAAACAACATCAACATCACCGGGCATCGGCATAAGCGCTAATACAGGAGAAGGCGTTTGTGGGTTATCAGCACCTGGGAATAATTCCACATAATAAATTGTTGCCCCCGTGCGCTGTGCCACGCCAGGCACTGAAGTCGTTTGAGCAAAATAACCGTTTTCTTCACTTAGGTTGACAACCCAGTCGGCAAGTACTCCACCGCCTTCGCCGCCCATGGCTAAAATGGCAATTTTAATCGGCTGTAATGCGACTTTTGTTGATGGTAATGCAGTTGATAAAGAATTCATGCATCCCCCTTAGAAACTAAATTGTTCACGACGACGTGCGTCACGACGCTGTAAATAGCCAATAAACCAACCGCGTACACGATGGCGCAATTTGTCCCAACCATTAGGGTTAGTAATAATTTGAGCTTTAAAAAAAGAAGGGCACAAGACAGCAGCGTGAGAGACTTCACCACATAGCCCACAACCGACACAGCTATCCATCACTGTTGCAACCGGGTCTGTTCTTAATGGGTCTTGGCTTGGTTTAATTGATAAAGACGGGCAACCAGATAAACGAATACAAGAGTGATCACCCGTACAGGTATCAGGGTCGACACCAAAACGCTCACGTACCACTCGTTTGCCTGCGGCAACATCACTACGCACTTTTTTCTTTTCGCGGCGTTGTTTGTTCAACATACATTCGCTTTGCGCAATCAGAACCTTGGGCCCTTGCTCATCGGTTGTTAAAGCTTCACGTAACGTATTTGTCATGGTTTTTAAGTCATAGGTGTGTTTAATGGTTTTCACCCAATTAACACCCACCCCTTTCACCGCTTTTTCAATTTCATGACCAGTACTACGGGTTGGATTCAACGCTGTCGAAGAGAGAATATCTTGCCCTCCTGTCGCAGAGGTATAGCTGTTATCAACCACAATAGTTAAGTTATCGCTACGGTTAAAAACACTATTGGCAATACCACTGGTTAAACCGTTATGCCAGAACCCCCCATCTCCCATCACTGAAATCGCGCGTTTCCCAGCCTTTGCATTCAAAGCCGCAGCCCCTGCGCCTCCTAGCCCATAGCCCATGGTGGTATTCCCCAAATTAAAGGGCGGTAGAATAGAAAATAAATGACAGCCGATATCCGCACTCACATGATGTTCGCCTAATTCACGCTCCACCAACTTCATCGCAGTAAAAATAGGCCTTTCGGGGCAACCTGTGCAAAACCCTGGTGGGCGCGCATGGACAGATTCATCTAATGTTGGCTCTGCTGCATTCACGTATTCAGGTAAAGATTCTTCAGATTTTTGAGTGGCAATATTAATCGTTGGAATACGAATCTGTTTTGCAGCCGCTTTGACTTGTGGAGCTATCTTTCCATAGCATTCAAAAAACGAACGTAAACCCGCAAGCACTGTTGCAGTATTATATTCCCCCGCCATTGGCAGCATATCCTTACCATGCAGGGCAATATCAATCTTGCGTTGACGCAAAATATTCGCCACATTTTGCTCAACAAAATTTGGCTGGCCTTCTTCCAAAACTAGAATGGCTTTTTTATGACGACAAAAGCGTTCAAATTCATCGTCAATCAATGGATAAGCCACATTCATCACATATAAAGGAATTTGGCTATTACCAAAAACATCCGCTAGCCCTAGCTGATTTAATGCGCGGATCAGCGTGTTGTAACAACCGCCTTGTAGCGCAATTCCAACATCATCCGAGTCTTCTGAAAAAAATTCATTTAACTCATGTTGTTGAATAAATTTAATTGCAGCGGGCCAGCGAGCTTCAATTTTTTCTTTTTCATGTAAGAAACTAGCAGGGGGTAATACTATGCGACTGACGTCTCGAGTTGGGTTCTCAAGCGCATCTTTGACGGTAAATTTAGGGCGCTGATTATCTGCGCAAACAAATTGCCCGTGAACGTGACAAGAACGAATACGCATTTGTAACATAACGGGTGTATTACTGGCTTCAGAGAGCTCAAAACCATCTTTCACGGCTTGAACGATAGACGGTAAATTGGGCCGAGGGTCAAGCAACCACATCTGCGATTTCATCGCAAAAGCATGGCTACGCTCTTGCATAATAGAAGAGCCCTCACCATAGTCTTCACCAACAATAATTAAAGCACCACCTAACACACCACCCGAAGCTAAGTTAGCTAAGGCATCAGATGCGACATTCGTCCCCACTGTTGCTTTAAAAGTCACAGCTCCACGTAGTGGATAATTAACTGAGGCTGCTAAGGTTGCCGCTGCAGTTGCTTCACTTGCGCTATTTTCAAAGCGAATACCATATTCAGATAAAATATCTTGTGCGTCAGCAAGGACATCCATCAAATGGGAGATAGGAGCACCTTGATATCCCGCAACATAAGATACACCCGACTCTAATAGCGCTTTTGTAACAGCAAGGATCCCTTCACCACTGAAGGTTTCACCTTGCCCTTGCCGTAATTTTTGAACTTCTTGTACAAACGATCGCTCAGCCATTTTAACCTCACCAATCAACATCAGAACGTTTTTATCTTTTTTGTGTTTATTATTTGTATATCTTTTGTTAATAACAGGTCAATCCATGATTAATCATGTAAATTAGATTTATGCAGAGAGTGGATAAGGCTTGCAGATAAGGGACAAATAGTGAGTTAAAACAACTAGAAAATTAGTTTTTCCGCCAAATAGCGTAGAAAAAAAAGATCAATAAAATAAATAAAAAATACTGAATAGCATGTTTAAATAGAAAATAGGCCTCACAAAAGCAAACAAATCAGAAAAAAACATCGCCATAAAACAATTAATTAGAGAATTACATTAATTAAATAAGAAAAAGATAGGTAAACATAAAATTTAATATGAAAAATCATATATATTTTACTGTTATTGAAATAAAAATAACTTTATTTTTTATATTGTTATCGCTATCACAACAACCGCATAGTTTCTATTTTTTTGCAGTTTTAGGATAGTTTCTGCATGTTTTTATCTAGGTAAGAAAATTTGTTTATGTTATGTTCAACTCATGACTAGTTAAAAAATAGTCAATAAAATGTTAACAAAAAGGAAGGCTTCATTTGACTTAAATGGAAAGCATTCCTCCCTAATATAATAAGTCATTGCAAAATATTATAATAAATTGAATTTACTGAGAAAAACACATAACAAGCAATATTAGTCGGGCCCTATTTTGGTTATTCTATAAAGCAGGGCTGGCAAATCATTTTGGAGGAACCTCCGATGTTGAGCAACTCGTGGTCCCATTCATCTGCATCTCAGATTGAAAATCAGCTCTGTTCTTCAGAGCGTTTATTATTTACCTCAGCTGACCCTGAAGAGATTAAATCGATGGTTGGTCGAGTCATGAAGCCACATCAATTTAACTTACTTAATCCACATCAACGCCTTGATGCTCGTATGCACTATATTCCTATGGGGGATATTTCTCTAAGCCGCTTACGCTATGGTGCCGATGTCTCCATTATTCCAGGGCAACTACAGGACTTTTTTTTGGTTCAAATGCCTCTATCAGGTACAGCAGTCATCGAAAGTGGTGGAAAATGTATTGAATCAACTCCTCAGATGGCCTCACTTCTTAGCCCTGAAGAATCAACAATAATGCGTTGGAATAGCGATAACGATCAATTTATGTTACGCATTTCCCGTTCTTTACTCGAAAGATCCTTAGTAGGCCAACTAGGGCATACTTTAGATAAACCGTTAGTTTTTGAGTTGGGTTTTGCTTGGCAATCTTGCATTGCATGGCGCACTTTGATGAATTACCTGATTGAATGCGCAACTCGCGCGCCCGATCTCTTACAACATAAATTGATCACGACTCAAGTTGAACAATTGGTTTCTGTCACTTTACTTTCTACCCAAGGCCATAATTATATCGAAGACTCAGGCATGCGAAGGTCAACAATTCGTCCTCGTCACGTACGCAGAGTGCAAGAATATTTAGAAGCTCACGCCCATGAACCTATCACTGTTGAGCAGCTAGCTCATATTGCAGGCGTCAGCTTACGCAGTTTATATGCTGGTTTTAAAGAGTTCTTAGATATCAGCCCAATGCAGTATTTACGTGATTTACGGATGGAACGAGTTCGAGCAGAGCTCCTTTCAGGGGAAGCAACTAGCGTCACTGGGGTAGCTTTACGTTGGGGATTTGCCCATATGGGTCGCTTTAGTGCAGATTACAAACAACGCTATGGTGAAACTCCAAGTCAGAGTATGAAAAAAGCCTAAATTCCCAATCATCACTTTCTTAGAAATACCCCCCATATTGTTATGTAATACCAATATGGGGTTTTGATATACAAACGTGTTTAAAAAGGTATCGATGCCTTCAAATAAATTTGGGAACCTTCTGGACGGTTTCTGACTTCAAAATCCTTTTCCCATTTAGCAGTAAATAGCCACCCTTGCGGGTTAGCATAGCGAATTGAAGGCCCAATAGAATAGGCTCGAGCTTTTCCTTGAGCTGAATTTGGTCCGCTATCATCTGTCGTTTGCCAAAATGCATAGCCCCCAATACCTGCCACCCAACCATTGCCGAACCCCCAACCTAGTGCATAATCAGCGTGAAATGCTTGCCCTGAACGTGTTTTCGTATCGTTATTGCGGAAGTTAAAGTCATACATCATCTTCAAATCCGCATTTACACCAACAGGTGGAATATAACTGATTGCCCAAACTGGTTGCAGCGCCCAATAATTCTTACCTAAACTTGATGGGTCTGTTTTGCTGTATTTACCTGTTGGAGCATACGCATCTAGCCCAACCACATAATGCAAATCGGCTGATGGATGAAACCCTAATGCGGGGCCAAATGTAATATCACCGAGGCCGCGGCTGGTATCTTTTTGCCCCGCCGCTTTTGCAGTCACATCCAATAGTGGCACAATCGTATGAAAAGCCAGATCACCACCAAAGACTTTTTGGTCAGTTACCCAAATAAGTCGAGGAGCGAGTACGTTCACATTGACGCTAAACCCCGGAACAGGGATCTTATCGCCTTTGTTATCGCGAATACTGTCATAATGTGCATTTCCACCATACACCAGTACATGTACCCCTTGCGGTGGCAATGCACCTGACATAAAGTTTTCTAGCCCATCGGGGTATACCCCTAAACCGCCAC
Source organism: Providencia sp. PROV182 (assembly GCF_028480325.1). NCBI lineage: Bacteria > Pseudomonadati > Pseudomonadota > Gammaproteobacteria > Enterobacterales > Morganellaceae > Providencia > Providencia sp. PROV182. The sequence continues at coordinate 115,320 of NZ_JAMPOL010000015.1, forward strand.
CTTCGGTGGCAATCGCACCAAACGAAAGTATGCTGAGACACGAACCTGCTACAAGCTTACCGATTGTTGTTTTTTTCATCATGTTTCCTGCCATAGTGGGTTGCTTACTGTGTGTGCTTTACCTGTTAAGTCACAAATCCTTTGCTGATTTATTATGTCCTGCGTTTGACTGCTAATTTTTGTGCAACAAGGTAACCTGAACCACCACCTAAACCCGGACCGGGGTGGGTTGAGGCGCCAATATGAAAAAGGTTTTTGACTGCGGTTTGATGCGTTTTCGTCTGGCCAGTCGCAGCAAAAGGCCGCAACCAGAAGAACTGATCAGGTGAACAAGTTCCTGAATAAGGGTCACCACCAACAAGGTTACAGTTATAATTTTCTAGGTCGGCGGGAGAAATTGCCTTGCGTCCCACTATCAAATTAGAAAAGCCTGGCATTACCAGCTCTAAACGCTGTTGAATTCGATCTGCAACAGCCTCTCGCACTTGCTCATCCCAACCCCCGTCATCCGGTACTGAAATTTCACCAGCAGAATCCCCCTTTAACACTCGAGGCAACTCTTGCATTTGGATCCATAAGATCCACCCTCCTTCTGGGGCTCGACTGGGATCGAGCGCGGTAGGTTGGCCAATACCAAATGTCGGTTTATCTGGTAAATAACCATTATTTGCCTGTGTCACCGATAAACACACTTGCTCCATGCTTTCAGTGAAATGAACCAGTGGTACATTTAACAGTTCAGGATTACACCAAGGGGGAGGGGCGCTTAAAGCAAAATGAATTTGCATACCCGCACGCCCATAACGGTAACCTCTCGCTTTTTCCCTCACTTGCAGTGAAGTATTTTCGAGTAATGACCCATACAGCTGCGTTGGGGTAACGTTACAAACTACGCTTTCAGACGCAGCAATGATTTGCCCATTCGCCATCACTCCTGTTGCTCGTTGGTTTCTCCCCTCACCTATAGTGATGATTTTTTCAACATTCATACCCGTTTTTAGCTGGCCACCATGCGCTTCAATAACCTTCGCAAAAGCCTCCACGATACGAGCACTGCCACCTTTCACCACTGGCATACCACCAGCCACCACCGCCGCAAAGGTTAATTTCCCAATTAATGCAGAACTGGCTTCATCCGGCCCAAGTCCGGTATGTAATACCCATGGCGCCATCAAAGCTCGGCTAAAGTCGTGCTGTAATTCACGTTCTGACCAACGGCGAAAGCTTTCTATTCCTGCTTTTGCAAAATCAAGCAAGCCATCGACTCCACGTTTTCGCCATTCTGAAAATAATAATTTCAGCATATTGGCGCTATATGGGTTTTGCCCTAATAGGCCAAATGTAAGCGCTGCATCTTGCGTAAATAGCTGTTCCGCCATCTTACGAAATGCAAGGCCATCCCCCGGAGCCAACTGGTCGAGTTGCTTAGCCGCTTCAGAAATATCCCGTTTTAACGCAATCGATTGACCATCCGGTTGCACTAACCCCGTTGAATAATCACATTGAGCAAATTCTAATCCATACTGCTTTAAATAGGGTTCGAGCTCTTGGTACCCAGGGCTACCAACAAATAAGGAGTACCAGCAAGAAAGTAAATCGTGGGTATAGCCCTCAAACAAATTCTCAGTGCGGATACAGCCCCCTAAGCGGTCATTTCGCTCAAGAACGAGGACGGATTTTCCACGTACTGCCAACAAGGCTGCACACATCAAGGAATTCATTCCACTGCCCACGACTATCACTTGAGGAGTTGAGCTTGCTGTCATACCTCACCCCACAAGTGCGAGTACACGTAATGGGCTGCCAGAACCACCTTCAATTTTAAGTGGCGCAGCAACAATCACGACACCTGTCGCAGGCAGTTTGTCGAGGTTCATTAAACATTGCAGGCCATATTTATTGTGACCATGCATTAAAGTATGGCAAGGGTAAGGTACTGGCCAACTGTATGATTGCCCTGCATCTGTATTGATGGTTTCAACACCAAACCCTTTGACATCACGCTGATGAATAAGCCATTCCACCGCTTCTTGCGATGGTCCGGGCGTGTGTGCACCATCTTCACGCATACTTACATAGGCAACCGGGTCATTCGCCTTTTTCGACCAATCCGTTCTGAAAAGTACCCAAGCTGCTTTAGGAATTGTGCCGTGCTTTTCTTCCCATTTTTGCAAAAACTCTACAGTTAACACCCAATCAGGGTTTTGAGCCACTTCCGCACTGGCATCTACCACAACGGCTGGCGCTACAAAGTTTTCCACTGGAATAGTATCAACGGTGTTGTTGATTTGGTCTTTGCCACTGATCCAGTGAATTGGTGCATCAAAATGCGTGCCGGTATGTTCTCCGCAACTAAAATTATTCCAATACCATGCAGGGCCGTTATCGTCGTAGCGAGAAATTTGTTCCATGCTAAATGACCAAACTTGCCCAAATTGTTCAGGTAATTGCAGTGCCGGAAATGAAGGCGATAAGGTTTGTGTCAGGTCGATAACTTGGATGTTCCCTTGCTGCAATTGTGTCGCGAATGTCATTAAAATTTGCTGGTTCATAGTCACTCCCTCCTTAAGGCGCTTCATGTAATGCAGTAAAACTACCGCCATGGAACACTAACGGTTTACCCGCTTCACTACCGATACGGCGAACATGCCCCACCATTAATAAGTGGTCACCAATCGTGTCTTGCTTATGGTTTTCGCACACCAATGTAGCAATAGCACCATGCAATGCAGGAACGCCTTCTGGTGTTAGGTGGGTAGCCACATCTGCAAATTTATTTTCGATACGTGGGTTCGCAAAACGCATCGCTAGTTCTTGGTGTCCGTGGCCTAATATATTGATAGTAAAATGAGTACAATCACGAAATACCGCTAGGTTTGGTGAATGATTCACTAAGCTCCATAGCACTAATGGTGGGTCAAGTGATAACGACGCAAATGAGTTGATAGTTAACCCAACATCACGGCCATCTGCAGTTCGAGTGATCACAATCGCCACGCCTGTTGGGTAGCATCCCAGCAGGTTGCGCAATATTTTTGATTCAAATTCAGTCTGGCCCCATTCGCTATCACACATGGCTATATCCTCTGCAACCATAGACATACTGATATCTCCCATTAAGCTCGAGCTTCTTCCATCATTTGCGATTGAATATACGCCTCACAAGCAGCCTCATCTTTCCACCAAGGGAATAATACGGGCGGGTAATTAAAGGCATTCGCGATGGTGTGTGCGAGGGATGGCAGCTGCTGGGCTGCACCCAATAGGTGTAAAATATGCGGCTCAGGTGGAGCGAGTAAGGAATTGGTCCATTCCACAACATGGCGACCATACTTCCAGAACTGCTCAAATGTGTCATTCATCCACTTTGCAGTGTAAGGTTTGTCACCATGGGCTAAAATAGCGTCATAATAGACTTTACAAGCCTTGGTAGCGTTATTCGAACCTTGACCCGTTAGTGGGTCATTGGTGACTAACGCATCTCCTAAACCAAACACAATGTTACCTGATGGTAAAGTTAACACTGGTTTTCTCACTGTTGGTGCAAATCTTCCGGCTAAGATGCCATTATCATCAGTTAACTCAACATTATGACAACGTTCTGCTTCCCAAGGTAAATAGGTATTGAGTATTTTTTTACTGTATGCCAAGTGTTCCTGTGGAGTACGAGCTTCATTCCACTGATCCATAGGCCCACCGGGGATCCCTTCAAACACCATAATGTGGCAATCACCACTATTCGTCAGTGATGGGAACACAAAATACTCACCAACACCGGGTATTAAGTTGAAAGAAACTTGTGAATACTCTGGCGTTGGTAACATGCCATGCACATAAGTCAGTGCCAAGGCCCGTTGTGGTTTGTCATAAGGTGAGCGGGAGGCATCGCGCTCAAGCAGTTTAACAATTTCCCCTTTTCCACCCGCTAACACGACTAAATCGTGTGTTTGCGCTAAGCGTTCCAGTTCTGCAATACCAACATCTTCAATGCGTAAATTACCGCCACGAGCTGCAAATAACTCCATCCAGTAAGGCATTTTGATACGTTGGTCGACAGCTTGGGCATAATTATCGAGACGTGAACGCCAAGAAATTACTTTTTCCCCCGCTTTTTCGGGATGAGGAACTGTAAAACCAATTCCTTCAACCGGCGGACACTGTTCTTCCCAAAAATTAATGCCTAAATCACGTTCAAATTGCAGTGAAATATCGAACATGCACTGGCTCGACATCACTCGGCCATTTTTAACGTCATCTGGAGTGCGGTTTGTTGCAACAGTGACTTCATAACCTTTATTGAGTAGACCCAAAGCTAATGGCATACCCGCTTGACCACCACCGACGATAGCAATACGGCGCATAGTATTTTCCTCTACAAAATAGTTAAAATGGTGTCTTATTCAGCAAGACGGGGAATTGCCGGTTTAGCCTGTTCAGGCCCCATAGCGGAGTAACCGCCATCGACAGCGTAATCCGCACCTGTAACAAAGCTGGCCAAATCAGAAAGTAGGAACGCGACAACTTGAGCGACTTCTTCTGGGTCACCAACGCGTTTTAATAAGTGGTAATCAGCAGCAACACGGTCTGTTTTTTGACGGTCTCCCCCTGTGATTTCATCCATAACTCGGGACCAAGTCCACCCAGGGGAAACGGAATTTACACGAATTCCTTCAGCCGCATAATCCATTGCTTGGCTGCGAGTTACCTCTAACATGGTGGCTTTAGATGCAGGGTAGAGCCAACGACCAGTTTGGGCGACAGAAGAAGAAATACTGGTAAAATTGACGATGGCACCTTTACCCGATTTTGCGAAATGTACTTTTGCAAGCTGCGCAGCCATCACTGCACTCACCACATTAATATTCAACGCAGTGAGCCAATCCTGCCTTGTAGATAACTGGCCTTCATCAAGATAAGTGGCAGCCAGATTAACTAAAAAATCGAGTTGCCCATATTTTTGCGCAACACGGTCAATGCCTTGTTTAAGTTGTTGGTCGTCAGTGATATCGACAGGAAGAAAATCAATATTGGGCTCACTTTGAGCTACCTTTTCACCATTCAAGGTATCAATGTCAAAAATCGTGACTTTAACGCCGTAATCACTTAATACCTTCGCAACGGTTGCACCAATTTTGGTCGCTCCCCCAGTCACAATGGCAATCTTATTATTCAAGCCTTTCATCTTTGTCACCCTCTTTTTCTCTCATTCAGTTACAATGAATTCACAAAAAATTAACATAACGAATAGTTACGCAAATATGCTGGAAAGGGGTAGCCGATGGGCGCAAAAAATATCCATTATGTGCGGTAATTTAAATAGTAAGGTGATGATATAAATCGTTAAATAGCCACTTTCAGCAGTGGCTATCCAAATAATGAAAAGTATGATTAATCGCAGAAATTAATAAAATAACTTATGGACGTTCTAAAATACGGGCACCAGGGCCTTTCCTACCAAGTACATCATCAGGATTGCGCAGCGGACAGTCACTGAGTGATAAGCAACCACAACCAATACAGTTATCCAACTCATTACGTAAACGTGTCAGTTGCCGAATACGCTTATCTAAAGATTTACGCCATTGCGTCGACATCTCCTTCCATTGCTCCGAAGTTAGCGCGCTATTTGCAGGAAAACGCCCCAATGCCTCTTGAATTTCATGTAGTGGGATCCCCGTACTTTGTGCAACCTTAATAATGGCGATGTAACGAAGTACAACAGAGTGAAATCGTCGCTGATTCCCTTGAGTTCGTGTACTTTGAATTAGCCCCTTTGATTCATAAAAATGGACTGTAGAAACAGGCACTCCCGAGCGTTTTGCCACTTCGCCCACCGTTAATGCCCGAGTAAAATCAATTTTTTTCCCCTCATTCTTCTGAGGTTTTATCGTTTTTGTGTCTTTGTCCGCCATTTTAGCTCACCTTTGCTTGACCTCAACTTAACTTAAGGTTTTATAGTGCCACCCTGCTAGTTTGTCAATTGAGGTTATTTTTTAAAAGGGGATAGGTTTATGCCATCGGTGATTACCAAAATGTTAGAAAGCAATAGCTTATGGGTTATTGCTCGCTTACTAGTCTTGGTTTTATTTATTTCATCTGGTTTAGCCAAAGTTTTTGATTATGAAAATAGTCTGGCCGAAATGCGTGCCGCAGGTCTTCACCCAGATTGGTTTTTCAATATTGCTTCTGCTGCTGTCATGTTAATTGGCTCTGTTCTTGTGCTATTTAACCGTCTTTTATGGCTTGGAACTGGCGCGTTAGCCGTGTTTTTGTTCCTCACTATTGTGGTTGTCCACACCTTTTGGAGCTACACGGGAGAACAAGCTCAAATCGCCATGTTTTGGGCAATTGAACATATCGCTGTTATTGGGGGCTTAATCGCTATCGCCATTGCAGGGCATTTTCGAGGTCTTTATTTCGCGTTAAAGACGCAGAAATAGAAGGAAAATTTAATGAATAAAAAAACAATAATGACACTTTGTTCCGTTTTGATCGCTGTTGGGGCGGGTAGCGCGATTTATTCGACCTATGCGCAAAATGAAGAAGACGAACAAGCAGCATACCAATATCCACCCGTAAAAGTGGCATTGGCACCTGTTAGCTTAGATACCGCGCCTCGTACTTTTTACGGTGTAGGTGAGTTAGAAGCTGGCAGCCAAGTCTTAGTCGCCGCAGAAACCAATGGCCGTATAACAAAAATTGCATTTGAATCTGGCCAGCAAGTCAAAAAAGGCCAATTGTTAGTGCAACTCAATGATGCCGTTGAACAAGCTGATTTATCACGTTACCAAGCACAGTTGCGCAATGCGGCTCGCTTATATGAAAGAACACGTTCATTATCTGCGCAACATTTAGTGGCAGAGGCTCAAGTGGACAGTACACGTGCTGAACGTGATATTGCCCAAGGCCTGATCCGCCAAACCCAAGCATTGATTGCGCAAAAGACGATCCGAGCGCCATTCGACGGTACGATAGGTATTCGCCAAGTCCATGAAGGACAGTATTTAAACCCAGGGGAAGCCATTGCCAGCCTGGTGGATACCAAAACCTTAAAGCTCAACTTTTCCTTAGATGAACAGGCCTCACCGGAACTGCATCAAGGCCAAATTGTTGATATTACAGTTGATGCTTATCCCAATAAAACTTTTCCAGCCCGTATTACGGCCATTGACCCACTCATTGGTAAATCACGTACTATCGCCCTGCAAGCCACATTAGAAAATAGCGATGGCACATTAAAAGCTGGGATGTACGCCAATGTGAATGTGGTACGCCAAGCCAGTAATGAAGTCATTACAATCCCAGAAACCGCTGTTACGTATACCGCCTATGGCGATACCGTATTTATTACGCAAGGTGAAGGGGATGCGATGACCGTCAAGCGGGTGTCCGTAAAAACGGGGCAACGTTGGGATGGCAAAATTGAAATAGAACACGGCTTAAGTGCTAACGATAAAGTCGTCACTTCTGGGCAATTACGCTTAAACGACGGCTCTGCTGTCACCCCTGTTGCCCAAGATACATTGTCTGAACCTGTCACTAATACGGCTCAAGGTTCATAAGGAAGGCGTAATGAAATTTACTGATATTTTTGTTCGCCGACCTGTTCTGGCTCTCGTGGTCAGTGCGCTGATTGTATTAATTGGTTTATTTGCGCTGAGTAAACTGCCTATTCGCCAATATCCACAACTTGAAAGCTCGACGATCACCATTACTACGCAATACCCTGGCGCATCAGCTAAATTGATGCAAGGGTTTGTGACACAACCCATCGCACAAGCGGTTTCCTCTGTGGAAGGCGTCGATTATCTGTCTTCTTCTTCTGTGCAAGGAAGTAGCCTTGTCACCGTACGAATGGAACTTAACCGAGACTCCACTCAAGCCCTTGCACAAGTAATGGCGAAGGTGAACCAAGTTCGTTATAAATTACCGAAAGAAGCTTATGACCCTGTGATTGAACTTTCCTCTGGGGAATCTACTGCGGTTGCTTATATCGGTTTTTCCAGCACCAATTTATCCATTCCTGCCCTGACAGACTATATTTCTCGCGTCATTGAACCAATGTATTCCTCAATTGATGGTGTCGCTAAAGTTCAAGTCTTCGGAGGCCAACAATTAGCAATGCGTTTATGGCTGGATGCCGATAAATTAGCTGGCCGAGGGCTAACCGCTGCGGATGTTGCACAAGCAGTTCGCCAAAACAACTACCAAGCGGCACCCGGTAAAGTCAAAGGCGAGTTCGTGATTTCTAATGTCTATGTTAATACCGACCTCACTAATGTCGATGAGTTTCGTGATCTAGTGATCCGCAACGACGGCAATGGATTAGTACGGTTAAAAGATGTGGGAACCATTGAATTAGGAGCAGCTTCCACAGAAACCAGTGGTTTAATGAATGGTGAGCCTGCGATTTACCTTGGTTTATTTGCCACACCAACCGGTAACCCTCTAGTAATCGTTGACGGCATGAATCAATTAATGCCTGACATCACCAAAACCTTACCACCCGGTGTTAAGGTGGAAATGGCATTTGAAACTTCGCGCTTTATTAAAGCGTCTATTGACCAAGTGATTAGTACATTAGTTGAAGCGCTACTGATTGTTATTGCGGTTATTTACCTGTGTTTAGGGTCAATTCGCAGCGTAATCATCCCAATTTTAGCTATTCCGCTATCTATGTTAGGTGCAGCAGCACTCATGATGGCATTTGGGTTTAGTATTAACTTACTGACGCTACTGGCCATGGTATTAGCAATTGGTCTCGTCGTCGATGATGCTATCGTTGTGGTCGAAAACGTCCATCGCCATATTGAAGAAGGGAAATCACCGGTTTTAGCGGCTTTAATTGGTGCTCGTGAAGTGGCAGGCCCAGTTATCGCGATGACGATCACCTTGGCAGCGGTATATGCTCCAATAGGGCTGATGTCAGGTTTAACGGGAGCTTTGTTTAAAGAATTCGCACTCACGTTGGCCGGGGCGGTGATTGTTTCGGGTATTGTGGCATTAACCCTTTCCCCTGTAATGAGCTCGTTTATGTTGAACTCAAAACAGAATGAAGGGCGTATGGCACGTATGGCAGAAACCTTCTTTTCTACCTTAGCCCATTACTATACCATTGTATTGAATTTCTCTTTGAAAAACCGTTGGTTAACAGGTGTTATTGCCGTTGGTGTATTCATTAGCTTACCACTGCTTTATCAATCGGCTCCTCGTGAATTAGCCCCTGTGGAAGACCAGTCTAGCGTATTAACGGCGATCAAATCTCCGCAACACGCTAACCTCGAGTATGTAGAACGTTTTTCGCGTAAATTACATGATGTTTTCATGGAGTTGCCAGAAACAGAAAGTACTTGGATTATTAACGGAACCGATGGCCCCTCCGCCAGCTTTGGGGGAACTAACTTGACATCATGGGAGCAGCGTGACCGCGCCGCATCTGAGATCCAAGGTGACTTACAAGGGCGCGTCGGTGATGTCGAAGGGAACAGTATTTTCGTTTTCCAGTTACCCGCCTTGCCAGGTTCAACGGGTGGCTTGCCAATCCAAATGGTTCTCAGAAGCCCGCAAGATTATTCGGTACTCTATAAAACCATGGAAGAGATCAAGCAACAAGCACGTGAAAGCGGTCTGTTTATGGTGGTAGATAGTGACCTCGACTACAACAACCCAGTGGTAGAAGTCCGCATAAACCGTTCAAAAGCGAATAGCTTAGGTATTCGTATGCAAGGTATCGGGGAATCACTGACCTTATTAGTGGGGGAAAACTATATTAACCGCTTTGGGATGGATGGCCGTTCTTATGATGTGATCCCTCAAAGTATTCGTAGCCAACGCTTAACACCGGGAGCCCTTTCACGCCATTATGTGAAATCGGAAGCGGGAACTATGATCCCACTGTCAACGGTGGTTGATATCAATACCCAAGTTGAACCGAATAAACTCACGCAATTTAATCAGCAAAATGCGGCAATTTTCCAAGCAATACCTGCTCCTGGTGTCACATTAGGCCAAGCTGTTGCTTATTTAGATAATATTGCCAATGAGCTACCAGCAGGTTTTAGCCATGACTGGCAATCCGATTCGCGCCAATATAAACAAGAAGGAAACACCCTCGCCTTTGCCTTTATGGCGGCGCTCATCATTATTTACTTAGTCTTAGCGGCACAATATGAAAGTTTAGTCGACCCATTGATTATCTTGATTACTGTTCCACTTTCAATTTGTGGTGCGTTAATTCCATTGGCACTTGGTTATGCAACATTAAATATTTACACCCAAATCGGCTTAGTCACATTGATTGGCTTAATCAGTAAACACGGAATATTGATGGTTGAGTTTGCCAATGAATTACAAGCCAATGAAGGGTTAGATAGACGACATGCCATTCTCAAAGCAGCACAAATTCGTTTACGCCCAATACTAATGACAACCGCAGCAATGGTGATTGGCTTAGTTCCTCTGCTATTCGCCACTGGAGCAGGAGCAAATAGCCGCTTTGGCTTAGGCTTAGTGATAGTCACTGGTATGTTAGTTGGCACATTATTTACCCTGTTTGTTTTACCAACCATTTATACCTTGCTAGCCCGTAATCACAGTGCAACCGCACTAACACCAAGGCGCTATGAGCTTGCCGAAGCGAATCGCCTAATCAAAGAAACTGAGGAGACGTCCCAATGAGAAATACGTTAACTAGCCGTCATCAACGTAACAGCCGTACAGTCAACGAAGTGGAAGTGAATGCAATGAGTAATAGCATGGCCATGCTATTAATTTATCATGGTCTCCCCGCAGGTCTGGAAAAATCTCATTCAGCGTCAAACTCGAGCACTTTAAATAAGCCTACACGCTAATGTAAATAGCCGCCAAACCTAAATGGTATGGCGGCTATTATCAAATAACATCCCAACGTACTGTCTCTATTGGCCTTCATAAAAAGCTAAAACAAGATTACCTTCCCGAATAATAATTGGGTTGCCGGGTAATGCGTCCAACAATTCACGCTGAGAACTTTCTACGACCACCGCCACATCTTTATAATGATAATTTTTTAATAAATCAGGTAACTGCTTTAAGCTATAAAACCGATTAGCGGCATCTGGGTATTTTAGCCCGTAGCCTAATTCCCCAGTTTGGTGAAGCATCGTAATATCACTGCGTTTAAGTACCCATGCCAATGTGGTGCCTAGCCCGACATTATTGGTTAACAATACAGATTTATCAGCTAACTGGTGATGATACTTCGCAATCACCTCTTGTGGCGTATTATTACTGGCAATACGAGATGGGATCACATGCCCCACCGTTAAGCTAATTGCCACCGTACACACTGCGGCTAAATACCAAAACCGTTGTTTGAAAGAAAGCAACGCAACCAATAACCAAAAAATAAATGCGCCAGCGGCTAACCATAGCTTTCCACTTTCATCGGCCTGATATACATTCAGTTTAGGGTAATAAGCAGAAGCAATAATTCCACCAGCAATAACGCCACCTATCAATGTGTTAATCAATGCATTCAAACGAATAGTGAGTGTGTTTTTCTCAGTCAGTATTTTTTCAATGTAGGCTGCCATAAGAACCGCGATCGGTGCAATACAAGGCAAAATATAGGTCAGTAATTTTCCTTTAGTAATACTGAAAAAAACAAATGGCACGATAAACCATAATAGAAAATAAATATGTAACCCTTTTTGCTGCCATGCGTGTCGTAGCGCACCAAAAAGGTACCCTAGCCAAGGTAATACCGCAGCGAGCAAGATAGGGATATAAAACCAAAATGGGGATTTGTTTTGCGCGTTATTCGCCATAAAACGTTGAATATGCTCAACCCAGAAGAAATAGTTCCAGAAATCAGGCTCACGGCTGGCAATAACAAAGGCCCAAGGTAAGCACACGACAAAAGCAGTGAACAGCGAAACAAACGAGAAAACAAATACTTCTTTGAATTGCTTAAAGTAAATAGCGGCAACAGAGCAAACAAGCACTGGCAGCACTAAAACGAGAAAACCTTTTGTTAATACCCCTAACCCACAGGCTACTCCCATCATCATAAAAGCGAGTAATTTATGAGAGAAGTATTTTGTCGTTAAACCCCATTGGAAAAAGAAAATCACCATAGTGATAAATGCTGTCACAATCGGGTCAAGAATATTGTAGGTACCGATGGTAAAGACCATCAACATTGAAAGATAAATAAACACCGCGTTGAAAGCGAGACGTGAGTTTTTCCAAGCCATTTTAGCGCTAAGATAAACAAATAGCCCACTAGCTAATGTACTAAATACCACACCAAGACGAACAGAAATGTTATTTTCACCAAATAACATTTGGAAAACAGCCCCTACCCAATAACCAAAAATAGGTTTCTCAAAATAACGAATATCTAAAAGTTCAGGAACACTCCAGTTATAACTTATAATCAGTTCCCGACTAATTTCTGCATACCGCAGTTCATCCGGTTGCCACAGTAACCTACCATTTAAGGGTAAAAAATAGGTCACTAGGACAAAACCAAATAACAGGCACCATTTAAGGTAGGCAATTCTATTGTTTGCCATAATCATCTCATCTCAACCATTCTTTTTATTGATATTTAATCATTTTATTTATTTCGTTTGAGCAAACACGCTCTTTTATTTAGCTATTATCGTTATGCCAATTAAACCCCATTTAAACAAATCGAACGTTAGTTGGTAGAAAGGTCGCTGTATATAAACAATCAATAAATGAATACTACAATTCATATACAAAAAGAGATAAGAATCAAATAATAAGACTGAGTGTTTAAAGAATAGTTCAGTATTTAAAAATAAGGTGAAAATTTAATTCGTTCTTAATATTAGTCATTAATACAAAAAAGTGTACGGCAGTTTATAAACAAAAACCGGTCAGGGTATTCACCATAACCGGTTGTTATTCATACAAAGTAAAACTATTTGGCAGCAGCTAACGCCTGTTCAAGGTCTGCTAAAATATCATCAATATGTTCTATGCCAATTGATAAGCGGATCATATCCCGAGAAACTCCTGCCTGCGCTAACTCTGCATCATTAAGTTGACGATGTGTCGTTGATGCAGGGTGACAGGCTAGTGATTTAGCATCACCAATATTTACCAACCGCACAATCAGTTTCAAGGCATCAATAAAGCGCGCCCCTGCTTCTTGGCCACCTTTAATACCAAACGACATAATACTTGCTGGCTTGCCGTTCATATACTTTTGCGCTAAGCCATGTTCAGGGTTACTCGGTAGCCCTGCATATTTCACCCACTCTACTTGTGGATGATTTTCCAGGTAGTTCGCAACTTTTAGCGCATTTTCGGTATGTCTATCCATTCTTAGCGCGAGGGTTTCTAAACCTTGTAAAATCAAGAATGCGTTAAACGGTGATAATGCAGCACCCGTTCCGCGCAATGGCGCAACACGGCAACGAGCAATAAAGGCCGCTGCACCAAAATGTTCGGTATAACTGACACCATGGTATGCCACATCCGGCTCTATCAATAACGAAAAGCGATTCGGGTATTTTGTCCATGGAAACTTACCTGAATCAATAACCATTCCGCCAAGTGATGTACCGTGACCACCAATATATTTTGTCAATGAATGAACGACGATATCTGCCCCATGTTCAAATGGACGGCATAAATAAGGTGTCGCCACCGTATTATCGACAATCAAAGGAATACCATGGCGGTGTGCAACTTCAGCGAGCGCCGCAATATCAACAATAAAGCCCGCTGGGTTTGAAATTGACTCACAAAAAATAGCCCGCGTCTTATCATCAATAAGCGCATCAAATGCGGCGAGATCGTCATGCTCCGCAAAACGTGTTTCAATTCCTAAACGCGGCAGAGCATGGGCAAATAAGTTATAGGTTCCACCGTATAATTTAGCTACAGAAACAATGTTGTCTCCAGCTTGCGCGATAGTTTGAATCGCATAAGTAATTGCCGCCATACCAGAAGCAACGGCCAAGCCAGCGACACCGCCTTCAAGCGCAGCAACTCGTTGCTCTAAAACATCGTTAGTCGGGTTCATGATACGAGTGTAAATATTACCCGCGACTTTTAAATCGAAGAGGTCAGCACCATGCTGAGTATCGTCAAAAGCATAAGAGGTGGTTTGGTAGATTGGCACGGCAACGGACTTAGTGGTAGGGTCAGGAGAGTAACCGGCGTGAATCGATAATGTTTCTAATTTCATTAGTTATCCTTGTTGCAATGCACTGGAATAGTTACAGCCAGAGGTAGTGATTACGTTATTATAATGCTGTGATAACCTTAGATATTACCTAAGCCACGATACCGAGCAACTACTTGCACTTGAAATTATTTCATATTGATAGATACGGTGAGGGTGATTATCACACCCCTCAGCTTAAAAATTAGTTATATCAATGTCTATCCATATAACCTAGTTCGTATTGATATAAAAAAAGCCATGACTTTTACAGGTCATGGCTCTGTTTCTTATATCACTTTATTTATAACTATAAAAATGCACCATAAATAACCGAAGTAATAGACGCTAATCCACAGATAAAAGTAAAGATTTGTGCCAGTTTTGAAGTGCTAAATTTCTTCATTGCAGGAACAATATTCATCGAAACAACAGGTAGAATGAATAGGATAGCGGCAATCATTGGTGCCCCCATCGTTTCAATCATACCTAAAATACTTGGGTTACGAATAGTCACAATCCAGGTTGTTATCACAATAAATAACATGGATGCCGTTTGAATTTTCTTCACAGAGAAAGAAGAGCGAGATTTAATTAACCCAACCAAACCTTCGTGAGCGCCTAAGAAGTGACCAAAGTAACTTGATACAATCGCAGCGAAAGCAACAATAGGCCCTAAATAAGATAGGATTGGCGATGGGTTGATATTCGCAATATGTGATAACACACTGATATTTTGTTCTTTCGCAACGGCAAGCTCTGCTGGGCTTAGTGATAACACCACAGAGAAAACGAAAAACATCACGAAACCAGTCAGCATTAATGCTGCACCACCAGTAATCATATCCGTTTTTACCACTGCATTATCACCAAACTGCTGACGTTGGTCTTTAGTAAATTGGCTGATGATTGGGCTATGGTTAAATGAGAATACGATAAGTGGGATCGCCATCCAAACAATCACAGGCATTGCACTCCAATCAGGAGCCACCTCTAGCATGGACATATTCCACTCAGGGATTAGATACAATGATAAAGCTAACAAAATGAATACCAAAGGATAAACCATTAGGGAGGTGAGCTTTAACATAAGGTCGCGACCAAATACCACACCAGCAGTCATTGCAGCAATCAATACTCCAGACAATAACCATCGTGGTAGTGGGTCTATTCCTAATTGATTTACTAAGAACGAATCAACAGTATTCGTGATACCGACACCGTAAATCAATACGATAGGGTAAATAGCAAAGAAATAGGCAAATGTAATAATATTTGCGCCTACTTTACCAAAATGCTCTTCTACCGTATCGGTAATATCGGCATTTGGATTTTTTGAGGATAAGACAAAGCGAGCTAACCCTTTATGAGCCAACCAAATCATTGGCGTTGCAATTATTGCTAATACTACTAATGGCCAAAACCCCCCAGCACCAGCTTTAATTGGTAGGAATAAAACGCCTGCCCCCACGGCGGTACCAAATAAAGAAAGTACCCAAGTAAAATCCTTATAAGTCCACTTACTGACAGGTTTATCTTCTGTAACTACTGCTTTTTCAATTGTGCTCATCTTGTGTTCTTCATCATTAACGTTATTAAAATAAGATGTGCAGATTTTGCATTAAATGGGCAACAGTACCTAATTTAATTACTCTATTTCTTTCAACTTTTTGGGGTAGATCTCGTTAATAACGTAAAAGAACAAACACCACGTAATTATTCTGTAAAAAAATAATTTCGCAATCAATTAAAAGAGTAAATTTTAGATATAAAGTATTTAATTTTTAATTCGAGGAATGGCTGAGTTATTCGCTCAGCCATTTTTTTTACCTGAGAAACTGAAATGTTATAGATATATAGGCACTAATATTTCTGTCGCAATTACAACCACAACCAATCCAACTAATACTGGGATTGACGTTCTTTTCACGACTTCGAACGGAGAGATTTTTGCCATACCAGATACGGCCACGACAACCCCTGATACCGGCGATAAAGTCCGCCCTAAGTTAGAGGCTTGTAGCATTGGTATCACTAAGTAAGCAGGATTGACCCCCATTTGTTTTGCTAAATGAGGAATTAGTTCAACAAATGCATAGAACGGTGCATTCCCTGAACCTGTGGTCATCGCAGCTAACATCGTAATCACCACCAGTGCAATCATCATCACAATTGCGCCAGAACCGAATGACTGTGCAAGGTCAATGAGCCCTTTAATAAAGCCAATGGTACTTAAACCTTGAGCAAATACCCCAGCCGCCACTAATAACATAACGACCGTTGCAAATGCTTCTGCCATACCTTTGTAGCAAACTTCTAAGCCACTATAGACATGTTTAGCGCTGAAGCTACGGATGAATTCAATGATTGCAGCCAAAATAATACAGCCAACAATAATGGTAACAATATGCAATTCAGGCGCCCATTTACCATCAAACACTAAAACACCGATAATTGGCGTAAAAGGTAAAATAGCGTAGAAAGCAGGAGCATGGGTTTTAATTTCATTCACATCTAACATTTCAGTCGTGACATTTTCTTTTCTGTCGAGGTAACGCTGCCAAAAGAAGTGAGCGATTGACATTGCCACAATTGCCGCGATAGAAATCGGTAAGGTCGTTTTAAATGCAAAGTCGATTAATGGCATTTCAGCCGCTTTTGCCGCTAAGATAACATCACCAGATGTCGGCGCTAAAATAATTGCCGCTGGCGATGCACAGATTGCTGCTGCTGCACCACGGCTGATCCCGACATTCACCATTACAGGGAATAATGTCGCCATCAGTAATACACCGAGGCCTGTCGCAGAAGATACCGCCAGTGACATCAAACATGCCACAATATAAGCAGCAACCATCAACAAATAAGGTGAGTTGATCATTTTTAATGGCTTAGAGGCGATTTTCACCACAACATCATTCGCCCCAATGTGAGTCATATAAGATGCAAACCCACATAACACCATGATCATCATACCAAGGTCGCCACCTCGGCTCATTAATAGGAATTTTATGTATTCCAGAATATCTGTTACACGCCACCCCGTCGTCGGAACAGAACCTGGTAAAATACTTTTGCCCATAATAGCGGTAATGATTAGAAGTAAAATCCCTCCTGTCATTAACACACCCGTTGCGGAATACCCTTTTATGATATAACGCCCAACTCCAATGGCGACAATAACGCCGATTAAGAGCTCAATCATTTATTTCTCCTGCCTGTCTTATTTTGTAATTATAAAAAAATTACTCTGCCTAATCATTAAGCAAAATTCACTGACAATGATCATGTCAGCAGATGATTTTTAATATAGAAATGCGTTAAAACACAAGAGAAATAAATAAAAAATCTTTTTGATAGTTATTTTGCAGCCGATCTTCCTATTTATTAACAACACATAGGAAGAACGGCTTAACTTAGACTAGAAAAAATATTTGAAGCGAGCACGAACACCATAGCGTTCATCATCATGATGACTAATCAAATTAGGGTTATCTGCATTAATTTTAGAGTAATAAGCACCAAGATAAATTTTGTAATTATCTATAGCTAAAATTTGAGGTAACTCATAAGAAGCATATAAAGTATGAATATCATATTTACCTGGGATGTTATTCAATACTGAATTAGGGTCTGTCGAAATATTTACTGCATTAAAATCTTTAATATTATTATGCGCATAGATATAACCTAGTTGAGCGCGACGCCACAAGGCATAGCCACCTAACGATAAATCTGTTTCTGCTATTGCATCTAGGTATGCAGTACTGAATGTTAGCTGCACGCCATTATCTGAGTCTTTTTCTACGCTATTCCATCCTAAAGTCATACCATATCCATTACGTTTGGACATATCCTTCCAATGACCATCAACGTTATCCCCATAGGCATTGTTGATAACTTGGGATTCCATCGCAATAGCCACTTTAAAATCATTCGGCTGCCAAGCCACCACAGGCCTTAAATAAATAACATTTTTCTTATTATCTAGCTGATAACCATGGTAATTAGAATCATCGAATAAAGCGGTACCATCTTCAACCAATGCGTTAATTTCAAAATACCAATCATCTAATGAATGGGAAAGTTGAACACTACCACCATCACCTGAACGCCCACGCCCTTCTTTCATCATATAAATATAACCGAACCCATCACTGTACAAATCATTCGCCGTATTGCCTGAATACTGTACAAACGTATCTTGTCCTAATGGGAACATATCATAAGCTTCGTAACGGCCGAGCTTTACTTGCCAGCGATCCTTTTGCCCGAAATAAAAAGCGGCATCATCAAGGTTCATTTTTCCTGTCATATCCGCAAGCGGCTGCACAGAAAACCCTGCATAATTTCCATTATCTTTCAAATGATTACCATCTACCCCAATCAAGATTCGTCCATTAATATCCCAATTATCACTCTTATTTGGTTGGTTGTTTTTCCCAAGAGCCGTTCTGACAGATGTAATTTGTCCCTGACGACTCGCCCCATCCATATTGAACTCAACATCGCCATAAAGCTTAAGTTCACCGTAATCATTGTGGTATTGGATCCCAGATGTTGGTTTTTCTTCACTCTCCCTTGGTACATTTGTATTGGAAATAGGCTCCTTAACAACGGTTGATATGGGTTGTTTGGTAGTTTCATGCATATTCATCACTCGTTCGAGCTTTTCTGCTTTCTGTTCAGCAGCTTCGGCACGTCGTTCTGCCAACTCAGCTCTTTTCTCTAACGCCTCCAGCCTTGCCTCAATACGGCTTAAATCCGTTTGAGCATCCCCCACCAAAGGGAATAGGATGACAAAAGCCGCTGCAATCGCAGATAACGGTAACATCTTCATATTAATACCTATTTGAATTAAACCAATAAACATCATTGCTAGCGCTTTCTTCTCTTTTTTGATTTATCGTGAAGTGAGCTGCCCAGAACATGAACACAGTATATGATCAAAGGTATGTTAACGTTAACATGAAATTGATAAAAGAAAGATCGAACTCACAATTCACTGATTAATCTAAAATAAACAACGTCAAAAACTATGTTCAGATTTTATTTCAACCAGTTGAAAAGTAAGTGATTTTATAAATTAATAATATGGAAACTAACCATTGAATAACTCATAAATCATATCGCCAAAAAAGCCACGATACTGTAAGTATCTAATTTGTTTGCTTTTTTCCTTGAAATCATGAGGAAGGTCATCACCGAATTTTTTACTACGAACCAATGCGGCCTTTTCAAACCAATCTACATCTAGAGTAGCAAAATGCTTTTCCACAACCGTTTCAGTGAAACCTTTCTGCCGCATTTCTTGTTTTATCCGCAATGGCCCATATCCCTTGCGCAGATAACCTTGCATTAATAGCCCCGCGACACGGTCATCATCAAGAAAATGTTGCTCACTTAGTCTTTCAAGCACCAATTCAATTAAAGGCTCATCAATAATACCTTCATTTTTTTCATACATACGCCGTTTCATACGAGCAAATAGCTCGGCTTTACCGTAATCACGGCGGGAAAGCATAAACAAGGCATATTGGTAAAGCTCGGATTCATTCATGGCGTTAAACTTTCATCATTAAATTGGGCGCATTGCGCGCCCAGTCTAACATAAACCTTTGTACTCTAGCTTGAATAAGTATGTGATTCGGCTGGCGGACCTCAGTCAGCACCCATGCGGTTTGAATCGTGACGCGTATATACTCTAAATAATTCAAGTTGCATGTAGGCGACAAACGAAGACAGACCGATGAGCATACATAAGTATGTGATTCGGCTGGCTGAGCGCAGTCAACACCCATGCGGTTTGAATCGTGACGCGTATATACTCTAAATAATTCAAGTTGCATGTAGGCGACAAACGAAGACAGACCGATGAGCATACATAAGTATGTGATTCGGCTGGCTGAGCGCAGTCAACACCCATGCAGCTTGAAGTATGACGAGTATGACAAGTTAGTGAACTTGAGCGCCACTTAACAATTTATATATCGTATCAGGGGTATAGCTGCCGTCTTGGAAATAAATTGTCCAGTCCGTAATATCATCACGTGTTAATGGATAAACTTCCCCTTCTTGCATATTTTGTACATAAAAAGGATGGTTTATTAAGCGCCCTTCAAATTGGTCACCATGCCAAGAAACGGGTTCAAACCACATATGTTCATGGCCATCAAAATCCTCTTCTGCATCATGGTAACCAATACCGCATTTCACTAAAAAACGCCATTCCGAGTCTTCAGCTTCCTCGTTTTTACCGAGGAATTTGGCAAAAAAGCCTTTCTTCTGAGCGACTGGTTTTGGCCCGTAGTTATCTAACATATGGGTAAAATATTCCCAACGTAATTTGGCTTTACGGGACATATCAGCGGTTTCTTCATCGGTACGCATAAACATCATCGCGTTTTGATCTTCAAAGCCTTCAAAGAAACTTTCTAATACCGGGTTTTCTTGTGTCACACGAAACAACATCGCGGATGGGTGCTGATGAGATTCGTCTCGATCATGCCAATCCCCCATGAAACGCTCTGATGACGCATCACCAAACTCGAAATTCATCTCTTCAAGTGGTTTTAAGTCATCAATTGGCGTTGATTTACCCACATGCAACAGCCCTTCTTCAAACGGTACTGCAACTAAATACTCATAGCCTGCTTGGGTTTGACCAATAAAAATAGGTTCATTAAACACGATTTTTCCGTGAGTAATACTGTTATTCACGAAGCTCCAAAATAGTTCGGGAATACCATAATAAGAAGCAATCGGGTGCGGTATAATAATTTCTGCTTCCGATAAACCACAACGTGCCAAACCGTGAGTATGGAACCAATACATGGTCGGAGCACGCTCTTCTTCCGGCTTGTCTTCATTGTCTTCTTGATCATAAATAGCATGAACAACATACAAAGAGTCAATGCTTGGCATCAAATCATCAATTAGTTGGAAATTAAGCCACTCACGAGTAAACACTTTCCCTGCGGCAGAAATATCCAAGCCTAGTAATAAATCTGGCACTAATATTTGAATAATTTTCAGCTGCTGAAGATAATTAACTAATGGCTGTCCTTGAAATAAACATTCAACAATCACTGCTTGAGGAGCAGCACTGGCCTCTGCATACAGCTCAGGGCTGATTGGATCAGTGGCAAAATAAGGATTGATGGTATATTCAGGGTCGCTATCCACTAAAGAGATATAAAAACGTAATTCTTCTTCATCTTTTTTACAGCTAAAGAAAAAGCCGCCATCCTCAGGAATGTAGTCTATTTCACCATCGGTGAAATAAGTTTGCTCTTCTAAACGCTGCTCTAATAATAAAGACGTCAGCTCAGAACCAGGGATAGCAACCATCATTGATGCTTCTTTTTCACCCTCACCTGCTGCGGTATCAAGGTAGTGTTGTTTATTATTCATTTTCAGACCTATTAATAAGTGACTCTGGCGAGGATATCAGCTTATATTCATTAAGAATATTGTGATTATTCTTAACAAACAGAGATTGTGATTTGATCCTTCGTATTGCAAGTAAGTTAATAAATAATCATTATTCGACAATCAGTTATTCTACTTTTCATACTGTATTGACTGAGGCACAATAATGCACTTTCTTTAATTTGCTTTAAATTGATAAAGCAAAAGTTCTATTTCAATAAAGGTAATTCAAATATGGCTGATTTAACCAAGGCACAAAAAGAATATGTTGATGAACTGGCGATGCAGCGCGTTTTCGATATGAATAGCGATGAAGTGCTGGTCAACGCCTTAGAACAAAAGATTCACCAAATGGAAGACCATTTAAAAGCCTATTTTCATGAGCGTGTTAAGTTTCATCAACAAAACAAAAAATAGTATTTTCAGCCCTATCGTGCCGATGTTATTTCTTGCATCGGCAGCTATTTTAGGTATGAAAAATGATAATCTTAAATAAACAATTAACATACAGGTATCTAGTTTTAGATCTTCATAAAAAAGCATTAAGCGCTATCGATAAAAAAATTATCAATGTTAAAATTCCAACTATTATAGATATACCTAACTACACCTCTCTATTATCTAAAGATTGAGCCAATTTTATGAAACGCATTCAATTCAGTACTGCACTGATTCTTTCTTCTATTATGAGCATGTCTGTGAGCTTTGCCGATAGTGATCGTCCGTTATTTTCGGTCTCCGTGAGTGAGTCTGGAGTCCCACAAAGTAACAGCGAAGGCGGCATTACTCGTTCTTCTACCACAGAGTCACGAGTACTGCCGATTTGGGGCGATGAAGCCCGCGCTCGAGGGTATGATTTACCGGAACCTTTTGGGATCGGCTACGGATATATGAACCTACGTCAAGATATAAAAGTTGACAAAATAGCCTTTAAATCAGAAAAGGGCGTAAATATTCCTTTTGTTAAATTCGATTTAAATGATGACTTAATGATTAAAACAGGACATACACGCAGTAAGAATGAATCACATATGTTAAAACTCGATACTTGGGTCTTTCCATTTATGAACGTATATGGCGTTTATGGAAAAACCAAAGGAACATCAACCACAAATCTTGATAGTGTAAAAGCTCGGGTCAAAATTTTTGGCAAAGAAAATATAATTGATATCGGTAAAAATCTACCTTTTGAATTAGATTATAAAGGAAAAACGTATGGTGGTGGTGTTACCTTCGCTGGTGGGTATAACCAATTCTTTAGTACATTAGATTTTAACTATACCAGAACAAGCCTTGATATCTTAGACGGTGACATTACTGCTTTTGTTGTAACTCCTCGGGTTGGTTATGAATTTATCTTTGAACCTTTAATCCCTGGTCAAGGTAATACAAAGCTACAAATTTGGACTGGTGCCATGTATCAAGATATTACCCAACGATTCAAAGGTGATATTAATAAACTAGATTTACCGCCTGAATTGAGTGGGTTGATGGCATTAGCGCCAGACGATGCAAAATTCGATGTTAAACAGCATCTTGCCCATAAATGGAATAATACTGTCGGTGCCCGTGTCGAACTCACTAGAAACTTTAATGTGTTAACAGAAGTCGGTTTTAATAACCGAAATAGTTTTTATATTTCTGGGGAATTCCGTTTTTAATGTGGCATTCGGCAATTATCCAAAGGCTGGCCTTGCTCAGCCTTTTTATTATTTTTCCCGCTAAAGCTGATTTACTCCCTGATCGCCAGCAAATCGATGGCTGGTTAAACGATCTCGGTGGAAAAAATAGCTTTGATGAAAGTAAAACTGTCGATTGGGGCGTATTACCGGGGCCATTTTATACCCCCGAAATGGGCGTTGGTATTGGTACTGCGCTGGTTGGTTTATATCGAATAGATAAAGAAGATAAACAAACCCAGCCGTCTTCTATTGGCTTAAGCGGTTTTGCGTCGTCTACAGGCGCGTTTGGCTTAAATTTTACCAATTATAATTTTATTGATAACGACCAGTGGCGGTTATTTGTTTCCGGCACCATTAACAATATTCCCACTTATTACTGGGGTAAGGGATATTCTGCAGGGAAAAACGATCACAATAAAGAAAAGTACCATTCCCAAGAATTCCAAATAACCCCAAGAGTCTTATATCAATTGGCCGATTCGACTTATATTGGTCTTGGTTGGAACTTTTCATCAATCAATGCCAGTGATCCTGATAATGGCGCCAAACAGTATTTCTCCAATTCAATTGGGGGTCGTTCGGTGTTAAATTCAGGCGTCAGTGCATACTACAGTTATGACACACGAGATTTTCTGCCCAATGCCTATCATGGGCAAGCTTTTGAGGCCATCTATACTTATTTTGCGCCTAGCCTCGGTAGCGATACACGTTTCCAAACCACCCAATTACAATATGCCTATTACCATGCCTTAGCCGAAGAGACTGTTATTGCATTCGACAATTATGCGAGGTTTTCAACCGGAAATGTACCGTGGAACCAGCTATCATTACTCGGTAATGGTAACCGCATGCGCGGGTATTATGAAGGTCGTTATCGTGATAACAATATATTCACCAGCCAAATAGAACTTCGTCATAAACTCGATTGGCGTCATGGCGTTGTAGGCTGGCTAGGAACAGGAACCATGAGTGATACTGCCTCTGAATTAGGCCAAGGGCATTGGTTGCCCACCGTTGGCGTAGGCTATCGTTTTGAATTTAAACCAAGAATGAATGTTCGCTTGGATTTCGGTGTTGGCCGCA
This sequence comes from Providencia sp. PROV182, assembly GCF_028480325.1. Lineage (NCBI taxonomy): Bacteria > Pseudomonadati > Pseudomonadota > Gammaproteobacteria > Enterobacterales > Morganellaceae > Providencia > Providencia sp. PROV182. Next base: position 139,698 of record NZ_JAMPOL010000015.1, read on the forward strand.
ACAGTACAGGGGTATATTTTCAAGTTGGGGAGGCGTTTTAATGTTCAAATGGGTTCTGGCAATGGGGATTGGGCTTTTATTAGCCGCTTGCCAAAGTCATGACAAACTGGACTTGCCCGTTATTGAGCCTGTCATTACCCCCTATACTTTTGAAGAAGCCTCACAAAATTGGCCTATTATTGCTTCCTTAGCCCCACCACAAGGTTTGCGCGCTTGCTGCGCCTTTGGCTACAACTTGCAAGCTGAGCTATGGGGATTACCTGTCCCGTTTTACACTATCGATAATATCGTTGAAGCAGATAGCCTAGGAGAACATCATTATAATGACAGCTTTTTAGGTGCCTCTGCGGCATTAATGGGGCTCAGTAATGAAAAAATAGGCTTACTCTATACGGATAAAAGCGGGTTTATTGATATTTCCCATGTCAGAGATACTGCAGATTATACTTTTTACTTATTTAGCCAAATTTACCCACGTCTAGGCCAACAATGGTCGTTGTCACTGAGTGAAGAATTAGCGGATAGACAAATACATTTCAGTGCATTTGAACCGCCACAATCCGCCAAACAGCGCTATACACTAAGCGCCTACTTAGCCGCAAAATTGGCTTTCCAACTCGCGGTATGGCATGAAATTGCACAGTGGTATGGCTATCAATCTGTACCGGGGTTTTCTGAAGGGGTTTCCGCATTTTCCCCTGAAGACCTGTACTCAAATTTACTTGGTTCCCGTCTCGCCTTAACTTTGATACTACAAGGCCGAGCAGGCTCTTTAGCCACTTACTCTCAATCAATGGAAAATATTCTTCCACTGGCCCTTCACCAACTCGGTAGCAAAGATAGAAAAACCACGCGAAAAATATTTGATAGCGTTGATGGTTTATGGTGGAACAGTTACCGTAGAGTACCAGAGAAATTTCTTGTTTTAACAAGAGATTACCAAACAAGTGACCAACGTTATCCTCTGATGCCCCCACAAATTATGCCATCTGAAGGCTTATTTTTAACGTTGCCTGACCGCTATCTCAAATATGATTTGTCATTACTCGCACAACTGCGTTTGCTCCCTACTGGAAATATGAAACAGCTCCCCAAACCGACCTCTTATTGGACAGTGGCTGATTTTCCACAGCTGGCGGAAGATGCGAAGCAACAAGATTTACTGCAACAAATTTTAAAACCTTAAAGGGACTATTTGTGATATCCATATGACTCACCCTATAGGACTTTATCCTGACATTGTTGCGCTTAAAATTTAAGGTAAATGTCACTTTTTACTCATTTGCAGATAATAATCTTATTTCACTTTTGTCGCCTCGATAGGCTTTAATAAAACGATGGAGAACTCATTTCGGTCAAAAAATAGACTACCAACTGCTTATTTTTCAGACAAAATAACCCTATAATAACTAAATGAATTGTATGTTTTTTACTCAAATTTAACTTAAGTAAAGAGCAAGCGCCACGGGAATAAACAGTTTAATTTATTATTCATCATATGAAAATATACCAAACGAAACCATTAGGTCATTTAAAATCAATACATTCATATTAATATAAAAAAACCCACAAAATAATACAGAAGTTTCCTTAATGTCACCCGGATAAATGTAGCTCGTGAAAAATTAATCTGCTAATATTCGCTCGAATTTTGTTCAGAGATACTTAGGAGAAGCAAATGCCCTCTCGAACGATGAGGACAAACGCCGTCTTCGCTTTCTTATTTTTACTTTTATTTTCGAGCCTGAGTATGGGCTCCACCAGTACCAGCACAATGCTCAATAAAGAGTATACTAATAAAACTGTGCAACAGAATGTAAGTCAGGCTAAAACCTCACTCCCTGACTTGCGTAAATACCCTTCTGGTACGCCTCGAAAGAAAGCATTTTTGAAAACGGTTGTCCCTGTTATTGAAAAAGTGAATAAGCAGATTATGGCTGAACGTACTTGGTTGCTATCAGTACAAGCTAATAAGAAGTGGAGCGCACAAGAGTTGCGCCGTCTTGAACAAATCTGTAATAGCTATGGTATGAAATGTAGTAATCCAAAACGTTTAAATTGGAACAAACTATTGAGTCGTGTCGACATCATGCCAACACACTTAGTTGCCACACAAGCAGCAACAGAGTCTGGTTGGGGTACATCACAACTTGCTCTGCAAAACGGTAATTTATTTGGTATGCGCTGCGGTAGTGGCTGCCAGACCAAACAAGGAAAGATTAAAGGCTATTCTACATATTCTTCTGTAGAAGAGACCGTGACTGCTTATATGAAAAATATGAATACCCATAATGCTTATGAGTCACTACGTACTTCACGAGCAAAACAGCGTCTATCAAAAGATGAGCTAGATACTAAAAAGTTAATCAATGATATGAAAGGGTACTCAGAGTTAGGTTCTACTTATAACCGCTATTTACAAGAGATGTACGCGAGTAATGAAGAATTGATTACACAAGCTCAGCAAAGAGCAGCCACTCGCATTTAATTTTGTATCACCAGGTACAAGACATAAAAAATCCACTTAACTAAGTGGATTTTTTATCCCTCACAAACCGTATTTAACTTACTTAACTCATTCGACTAATTCATTTTTTATGTTTTTTTAGATTTACTCTATTGCCTTAAATAGTTCGAGTGGTGGCGAGGCGGCAAGAGAAGCTACCCCTAGGAGCATACATAAGTATGTGACTAGGGTAGCTGAACGTAGCCAACAAAGTCACCGCTCGAAATATGACGAGCAATATGACAAGCAATATTCTGATTGCATAGAAAAAGAGATCAAATATCATATACCCTAACCTTCTAACAAAATAATTAACATCTTTGAGTCTAATATGAATTTCTTCTCTTTTGAGTTTCTTGGCTCTTTCTTGATTTTTTTTCTTATTTATTGGGGTTGTCAGCCCAGTGCAAAGTTACAAAATGGCTTATTAATCACTGCTAGCTATTTTTTTGTTTATTCATTTAGTCCTGACTTTGCTTATATCTTATTTAGCTACACACTGATTATTTATTTGCTTACCAACGTGGCAACCAATTGGCTCTCTAGTGGATGGATATACGGTATTCTTACCGCTGTCATTGTTGGCTTCTTTACCACCTTTAAATATTACTCATTCTTCCAAGAGACTATTCAGCAAACACTCGATAAATTTGGTTTTAGTGTTGGTCTTCCTATATTGGAAATACTCGCACCGCTTGGACTCTCATTTTATGTATTCCATTCGGTAAGCTATACGGTATCAGTTTGTCGCAAAGAAATTCCTAAAGCCGATTTCTTTGATGTAACATTGTATCTTGCATTTTTTCCGAGCATCGTCGCAGGGCCAATCAACCGCGCGAAGAACTTTCTTCCCCAAATACAAGCGGAAAGCCGTGAGGTTTTAGATCCTCGAAAAGCGATATTGCTTATTTCATTAGCACTAGTGAAATTGTTTTTATTTAGCTCTTACTTGTCTGAAAATTTTGTAAATCCAGTCTTTGATTCTCCCGTGGGTTACAATGCGGGAGAGATCCTAGTAGCAACCTATGCCTATGCTTGGAATATTTACTTTAACTTCTCAGGTTATACCAATCTGGTGACGGGCATCGCGTTATTATTAGGATTTAGAGTCCCTGTTAACTTTAATGCGCCTTATTTAGCTGCAAATTTAAAAGAGTTTTGGGCCCGTTGGCACATCAGCTTATCTACATTTATTCGCGACTATATTTATATCCCCCTAGGCGGTAACCGCAAAGGTTTTAGCCGTATGAATACCAATGTATTCCTTGCGATGGTCATTTCAGGGTTATGGCATGGTGCAGCAATGACATTTGTAGTTTGGGGAGCCATTCATGGATTAGGAATTGTGCTACTCAATCTTAAGAGTTTATGCATGGAAAAATTAGGATGGACCCAAGTGATTCCTAATAAAACATTATCCGTTTGGGTGTCACGAATTATTACTTTCCATTTTGTCTGCTTTGCATGGATTTTCTTCCGTAGCCCCTCATTTGATGATGCCCTGTTAATGGCCAATCAAATCATTGCACCTGGTTTTATTGCTTCAATTAATGCAAGCCTAGGCTTACTAATCGCATTTTGGCTACTACTGATTACCTACCCTTATTTTGTACAAGGCTACCATTATGTGGCAAAAAAATACCAAACCATTCCTTGGTATTATTATCCTATTCCGCTCGCGATTATTCTAACTATTATGTTTATGCTTTCTCCTTCAGGTATGCCGGGGTTTATTTATGCTAACTTCTGAGTTTAAAAATACCCTAATCAAAGTTGGGCAGATTTTATTTATTGTCCTAATTGCTGGCCTATTATTAATTTGGTTGAATCAAAGCTCACTAGAACGATTTTGGCAGCAAAAATATCACCAAGATACCCCATGGGCAAAAATGGCAGGGAATCCTATCTGGGATTATGGTGCTTATTTACATGATGGTGCGCTTGAAGCAGGAAGCTTATTCACTTATTACGCATCAGGGCAAAAAGCGCAGGAAGACAAACAAGCCGCAGAGCTTGAACTGGCCAATAAAGATAAAAAACTCAGTTTCCCCAAAGAGTTTCAAATTGGTCTTCATTTCGTAAATGGCTATATTTATCCAGCTGAAAGCTTATCGATTACTTTCCCTGAGCGGCTTAAACGACCACAAGTTAGAGAGAAAAACCAGAAAATTAACTTTGGTGGTTTTACAATCAAAAAAGATCAGCCAATCGTGGCAAAACATATTGCCAATATCGAAAAGGGCCAACAAGTCCTGTTCGCGGGGGACTCCATGATGCAAGGCGTCGCTCCACATGTTAAAAACATGCTCTTGAAAAAATATAATATCGATAGCATTAACCTAAGCAAGCAAAGTACAGGACTGGCGTATCCACGCTTTTTCAATTGGCCCCAAACCATTGCTAAGGCATTGAATGATAACCCCAACATTAAGGTTTTAGTCATTTTTTTAGGACCTAACGACCCTTGGGATATGCCACCACAGACGGGTTATAAATACGTCAAATTTAAAAGTGAAGATTGGGAAAAAGTGTACCGTGAACGAATTGGTGATATAATATCGACCGCTCGCCAGCACAATGTTGATGTTATTTGGGTTGGGCCTCCTAATATGCGTAAAAATACGCTCTCCGATGGCATGAAATTCTTAAGTAGCCTCTACCAATCTGAAGTTGAAGACAACGGTGAAATTTACTTTTCGGTCAATGATGTCTTTAAATATAAAGGCGATACCTATTCTGACTATATCGGTGATGCGAGTAGTACCATTAAATTGCGAAGTGGTGACGGGATCCATTTCAGCGGAAAAGGTCAACAATTGATCGCTGAAAAAGTATTCTCACTCATTCATTTCGAAGAAGAGGAAGAAAAGGAACCTCATGAAACTGAACAAACTGTGTCAAGCTAAGTCCAAAATATTGGCGGGTAGCGTGATTGCGCTTTTGTCGCTGGGCTTATTGTCTTGCCAGAACACATCAGACAAAACTCGCACGACTAGCCTGCCTAAAGGCCAGCCAGTCGTTGCACAAGGGCAGTTGGTCAATAACGCAGAGCCTAATTTGCCACAGTTGGCAAATAAGTTGCGCCAAGGCAACCAACAAGTTCACATTGTCCAAATTGGTGATTCACATACAGCCGCTGACTTTTTCAGCGGTAATTTAAGAACATTATTTCAGCAACGTTATGGTGACGCGGGCCCAGGCTTCATTCCTCCGATTTCGGTACCTGGACAACGAACAGCGACCATTAACCGTATGAGCGAAAAGAAAGAGTGGTCACTGGCTTCAAGCCGCAAAGATGAACGCTTTGATTACCCACTTGGTGGGCTAATTGCCGAGCCACAAGCAGCCAACAGTAAAGTAGTGCTCAAGCCTTTACAGCCTGCGCTAGGTGCTTATCAGCTACAAACTCTATACCAAAGCACAAGTGACTCACAAATGCGTGTCGCTCCTGCAGTCTCCCCCAATGTTGCATTGCCAGCCACAGGCAACCAGTGGGTATTTTCGTCCCCTGTAAATACCCAGCTTCCAGCCCAAGTTACTGTTAATAAAGGTGATGGGTTGAAAATTGGTGGGTGGTTAGTGCGTTCGCAAAAACCAGGAGTGATGTTTTCAGCTCTTGGGCTCAATGGTGCAACATTGAGTATGACAGATAAATGGCAACCACAATGGAGCGAAACCTTAGCGCAAATGTCCCCTGATATGGTGATTTTAGCCTATGGAACCAATGAGGCTTTTAACGATACGTTAGATTTAGCTGCTTACGAGCAAAATTTGCGCGCTAAAATTCGCTTAGTTCGCCAACAAATGCCAAATAGCGTTATTTTACTTATCGGCCCGAATGATTCACTTAAATTTAATGATGCGGCGAGTTGCCAAGCTCAGATGCCAGTGAATTTAACGAGTGTGATTCAAATTCAAAAAACAGTTGCCGCTCAGGAAAATACGCTATTTTGGGACTGGCAAGCCTTTATGGGTGGCCCTTGTTCAATTCGCACATGGGCAGCACAAGATTTAGCACGACCTGACAATGTGCACCTCTCCGTCGAGGGTTATAAGAAGAGCGCACAAGGCCTATATAGTCAGTTAAACCAAATATTGAATTGATTACTGGTCCAACGCACGATAAGGCAGAAGTATATTCAACGTACTCTGCCTTTTTATTTACTCCTACTATTTTTTAATGTTAAGCACCTAATAGTTGTCATTTCACTTTGTTTTTTTCTTACTTATCTTTTTTTTACTCTAAAAACATAATTCCAATATTAAAATAAAAATAATTATTTTAAATAAAAACAATGAGTTAAAATAATGGCTCTCGGAATATTACTGACTCGTTAAGAATTTATTGTTCTCTCTCAAAAACATAAAAAATCGTGACCAGTAATTAAATCAATATACCCTATATAAAATTAGTATCCCTGCGTTCCTTTTAATAAACCACATCGCTATACACTGAAGTTTATTAAGTCAGGAAGTAATAACAAATCGATCTTTCAGCTTATGCAAGCTCAAGGTTTGTTATTAAAAATATGGAAGCCGTGAACAATTCTTTAACACAACCAGAATAATTTTACGGTAATAATCGTAGGTAATATTTATTTAGGTTCAAAAATGTCGACTAATTTCTGTGTTAAATCGTTTCATACCTATATTGAAACCCTATCAAATAAAATAAAAAATAGCTTTTATCTAACTCACTCTCTACTATTTAAAGTGAGGTCTGGCGAAATTGAAATACGGATAGAAGAAGGCCCATGGCAAAGACTAACGGCTGCAGATATCTGTTTTCTCCCCAAAGGATCATCAATTGAGATAATCAATCTTGATAATCACAATCTGCTGGCTGTAGATGTACTTCCAATGACCACCGATATGTTAAAATCCTTTTACCAACAGCATGCAGCATTATTTATTAATAAGAAAAAGACACTCTCAATAAGCCAAATTTGTTGTACTAGCTTACAAGAAAACCCGATTATTGAAGATGTATTTCATTCTGCAATTAAAGAAGCTAACTCACCGACCAGCCATAATGTTATTCATATTCATTTAAACTTTATTCTATCATTTTTTTTACTGGTGAATGAATTTACCTCTACATTATATGCCTCAATGAATATCTCGATAAAAGATAAAGTGTATGACTTAATTTTTCATAGCGCAGGTAAACAATGCCATACTCTAGATACTATCGCAAAAAAACTCCATATGAGTCCTTCAACCCTTAAACGACGACTAGCCAGTGAATATACAAGTTTTTCCAAAATTAGCTTAATGTCCCGAATGAACAAAGCAATGATATTATCTAGAACAGAAAATATGCCTATGACACGTATCGCCCAAGAAGTCGGCTATGATGATGTCCCTTATTTTTTACTGGCATTTAAAAGCTTTCATGCGCAGCCAAGCTTCCCCCATTCCTTGATTTAGTACTTTATTCACCTTTAAACTTTAGCCTTACCATTTTCATGGTAGGGCTATTATTCAATTAAAAATAGTGTTCCTCGATATCAGATGGAAGCGCTAAGGTATCTATTGGCGGGATATCCACCTGAGTACCGCCTGTATTATCTATTGGCGTTACAGTTGCATCGGGCAAATCGGAATAAATAGTAAGATTACCTTGAACCTGTGCCTGATTTCCTGCCTGATCATATACATTAACTTCATAGTCATGCACCCCCTCCGCTAATGGGTTCAACACCGAGATCTCCCATTGGCCTAATTTATTCGCTTTTTGTTCATAGGTATGATTATCAATGGTTAAAAATACATGAGTGTCTGGCTCCGTTGTCCCACTGAATTTTGGCGTATTAATATTAGTTATATCATCGCCTTTTTCACCAGAGTCAGTCATAACATCTAAGTGACCAACAAGCTCAGGGGCTTTGGTATCAATAGTCACCTTTCCTGATTGCTGTGCCTGATTACCCGCTTGATCGTATGCATTAATTTCATAGTCATACACACCCTCAGCTAATGGGTTCGACACCGAGATCTCCCATTGGCCTAATTTATTCGCTTTTTGTTCATAGGTATGATTATCAATGGTTAAAAATACATGAGTGTCTGGCTCCGTTGTCCCACTGAATTTTGGCGTATTAATATTAGTTATATCATCGCCTTTTTCGCCAGAGTCAGTCATAATATCTAAGTGACCAACAAGCTCAGGGGCTTTGGTATCAATAGTCATTTGCCCTGTAAGCGCCTGCCTATTTCCCACGGCATCTTTAACTTCAATACGATAATCATAGGTTTTATCAATCAAGGCATCAGTAACAGATATCGCCCATTTTCCTTTTTCATCCGCCACCCCTTGATAGATTTTACCGTCAATTTCAAGCGCAATAACTGCCTCAGCCTCTGTCACCCCACTAAATTTTGGCTTATTGATATTCGTTATATTATCGCCCTTGTGGCTTGAGTCAGTGGTGTTATTTAGCCCCCCTAAAATTTCTGGCGCTTGAGTATCAACAGTAATTTTTCCGGTTAAATTGTCTGTCCCTAAGTTCCCCGCAATGTCAGTTACCCTTATATGATAATCATGTGTCCCATCGATTAGTGGTTCTGTTAACGTAAAGCTCCACTCCCCTTGTTTATCAACAAGGATATTCGTGTAGATCTCTTGACCAACTGTGATTTCCAAATAAGTGCTAGGCTCTGCAATCCCAGCAAAAGTCGGCCTCGTCATACTGGTTAAAATATTCGGTTTAGTGCTGGAGTCTATAGGATCTACCACACCACCAATAAGGTAATCAGGTGCTAATGTATCAATAACCAATTGCCCAGAAACTTGTCCTTTAATACCTTTAATATTATCAATCGCAAAAATGACATAATCATGAAGACCGTCACTCAATTCAGTATCTACCTGGATCGTCCACTCTCCTTTCTCATTGGCGGTAGTTTCAAAAATTGATGTAACTTTATTATCAAACACTAATCGAATTGTCGCATTTGGTTCGGTAATTCCGCTAAATGTAGGCTTATTTACATTGGTGCAGTCATCGCCCTGAATACCTGAGTCTGAATCTTCTTCTAATTCCCCACTCACTGAGGCGACTGTTTTCACAATAAAGTTACCAGAAACTTTGTTCTGGTTTATTTGCCCAAGCACATCCACTGCTTCTATTTCATAGAAATGCACGCCATCAGCAAGTGCTTCGTTATCAGGCAATTTAATCTGCCAATTACCATCATAATCAGCGGTAGTACGATATATATTTCCATTGATCGTCAAGCGTACTTCCGAATTAGCTTTGGTTGTTCCATTAAATGTTGGTTGGTTAACATGAATAGTGCCGCCATTTGATGATTGTTCGTCTAATACCGCATTCAATACTGGCGGGGTAATGTCATATACCAAATCAAACTCAAACTGCGTTTCACGATTAGCTAAATCCTTTGCCGTAACCGATAATTGAATTTTTTCACCATCCTTAATACCTACAGGAACAACATCACTGGGTAATTTCAGCTGCCAACTCCCCTGATTATTTGCCTTTGTCGTACCAAGTGTTTTTCCATTTATGTCTTTGATGGTAACTAGGCTTGCGACGCTTGTAGTCCCCGTGAGTGTTAAATCATTTTGGTTGAAAAGTAATTTGCCATCTTTCTCAGAAATTAATTGTTTATCATTCACACCAAATTCAATACTTGGGGCAGTCTTACCGGATTCATCACTGAGCACTTTAATAATTACTTCATGCTCAGTTTTATTACCCGCGATATCAAATGCAGTTATTTTTGCCACATGCTCGCCGTCAGGTAATGCCAGCTCATTAGCAAAAACTGTTTTAGAGCCATTATATTTAGTTTTTAGCTTATTATGTCGAGTCGTTTTTCCATTCACGTTTATCAAGTAATAATCCATATTTCCATTATAAGTGAAAACCAATTTAGGATTGGTTACATTCGCAACTTGTGTACCCGCATGAAGTTGCTCCTCAGCAACCTGAAAATGATTAAATATGGGTGCCTTAGTGAGGATATTAAGTGTTGTTTGCCCAACTGAAACTGTACCATCGTCTTGGATAAAACTAATATGGTAAGCGCCATCCCCTTTAATCGGTACTTCGAAACGCCACTCTCCCTGCTCATTGGCTTGAATAGGATAACTATTACCATTTACTTTGGCTGAGATCGTGCCACCGGCTGTTATTTTGCCTTTATAAACGGGTTTTTTATGATTGGTATTGTGGTTACCGATTTGGCCAGAATCTGTATCTGGGTCAAGGTAAAACTTGAAATCACTGATAAATACAGAAGAAGATACTTCCCTTACCGAACCATAAACATCTTTAAATTTGAGGGTATAAGGGACTTCCCCCAATGGTAATTGAACATCGTCGGGGACTTTGAAATTCCATGAGCTTCTGCTTTTACCAAAACCTATTGAATAAGTTTTTCCACCAATAAAAATGGTTCCTGTAAGCTCATCTCTATCCGATGCCCCTGAAATCTTTCCCTGTAACTTAGGGGAACGACTTGAGCTTAGTGAGTTATCAACTTCCCCAGTGCTACTCGACTCTGCCGCAACTTGAAATGCCACATTTAAAACGCAATCCTTTATTTGAATCCCTTTTTCTTCAATCACCTTTTCTGTCGTCAACCCAGCTGGAGACGTTGCAATTAATGCCAAATTATCAAGGTCATAACGGCGATCCACTTTAAGAAAACCTGGCGGTAAGCTAAAAGACCAATTTCCATTTTTATCAATGTCTGAGATGGAGAAAATATGCTCATCCTTCTTACTCAGTCTAAACTTAAATTGTAAACTTGAACCAGGGGTTACTTTTCCTGTAAAAGTTGCCTCTAAATCATTGGTTGATTTATCACCATGATGATAACCTCTCTTCCAAGGTGAAGCCAGAGCAGCATCGGTAATCTCCGGTTTACTCGAATTAATCGTCAGTGTGTCTATTGTTTCAAATTGATTATTTGCCGTATCCGTAACGGTAACTTTATAATCACCAATAAAATCTTTTGGTAATTCATTAGGTAAAGATAAACTCCAGAAACCGTTGTTATCAACAACTGTCGAAACCGACTCATTATTTAGTTCCAGAGTGATTTCACTTCTCGGCTCACCTTTTCCTGTAAATACAGGTTTACGATGTGCAGTAATAAAGTTTCCTTTAGTTCCTGTATCTGTCTCTGTACTTAGTTCAATTGTGGATACAGGAGCAGTAGTATCTATAAAAATATTCCCAGAAATATCCTTTGTTTGCCCATTTATTGGGTGTTCCGCTGTCACAAGATACTGGCAATTCCCTTCCGCGAGCTCTTTAACTTGGATTTCCCAATTTCCAGTGACTTTATCTGCCAATGTAGAGAAACTTTCATTCCCGATTGTCAGTCTAACTTTAGCCCCCGCTGTGGCGTTCCCTGTAAATTTAGGCACTTTAATATTGGTGATATAATCACCTTGCTTTCCACTATCATACGCAGCATCTAATGTGGCGGTTAGAGTCGGGGGGTGAATGTCTCCAGATCCTACTGATGAGGGCAGGTATGTAAAACTCTGACTAATTGTCTCTTTGTTACCAGCAGAGTCCTCTGCGATGACCTTGTAGTGATTATCCTTGCCTTCATTCGCATCAACATCAAAAATCAGAGACCATTTTCCTTGGCTATCGGCGTAAGCCGTTTTAATTTGTCCTTTAAACTCAGCGGTAATTTTACTTTCGGGATCAGCTTCTCCACTAATTTGAGGTCGTTTTAAGTAGGTTATCAACGCATTCGAATTGTCTTGGCTCGCAGGGTCTAAGTGTGCAGTCAGCGTTATATTGCTATCCACGGTAAACTGCCCGGTGGACGTCCCGATATTTCCGACAGTATCGGTTACACTCACTTGATAACCATACTTACCGTCTTGGTTGACTGCGGGTAATGCCACTTGCCACTGCCCGTCTTTATCGGCAAGGGTGCTGTACTCCTGCCCGGCAAATCGGATCACTACCGCCGATTGCGGTTTGGTTACTCCTTCCAGTGTGACCGCTTGGTGCTGCGTAAGATTGTCCCCTTTGGCG
>NZ_JAMPOL010000016.1:0-38622 GCF_028480325.1 Providencia sp. PROV182
CCCTTCCAGGGTGACTGCTTGGTGTTGCGTAAGATTGTCCCCTTTGGCGCCGGAGTCGCTGCTTTCGGTGAGCTTCGCAGTCGCAGCTGGTAGCGTCGTGTCGACTAACAGGCTTTGGATAAAAACCCCCTGATTTCCTACGCTATCTGTTACCTTAACATTTAATATATGTGAGCCATCAGCTAAGTTATCACTGATAGTGAGTGACCAATCACCCTGTTCATTCGCCTTAGTGAAGTACTCTTTTCCAGCTACCTTAACGATGACATTGGAATTCGAATCTGTTTTTCCCGTAAGCGTTGGCTTTACTTTGCTGGTCAAAAAAACCGTTGAGTTATCAAGCAGTACACTAGCATCTGGTTTTGATGTTTTGATAGTAACGCTCTCAGTGATGATTTTTTGGTTACCAGCAGGATCCACGGCAGTGACTTGGAAGTTTGATACTCCATCGGCCAATGGTTTCTCGACTGTTATTCGCCACGTACCTTTATCATCAGCAATTGCCGATAATGTTTGTCCTGCAATCGTTAGCGTTACCGTACTACCAGCTTCAGCTTTCCCTATAAAAGTAGGAACTTGCTTGTTAGTTAGTCTCTCCGCCGACGTTTCGGTATCCGAATGCCCATCAAGGCTAACAGAGAGATTATCAAGCTGAGTGTCGACTTCAAATTGGCCATTCACCGTCACAGGCTTACCTTCACCGGAAAAAGCAACTAATGAATATTCATATACTTTATCTTCTAACGGTTCAGTGATTTTTAATGACCACTTTCCATCTTTATCCGTTGTGATCGAATATTTGTTATCATTAATCGTTAGATAACCCTGACTATCAGGAGAGATAACCCCAGTAAATATTGGTGTATTAATATTCGTAATATTATCCCCCCTTTTCCCTGAGTCGGATTCTTCGCTTAATTTTCCTTGAATAAAAACCTGTGTTATAGGTTTAGCTATCTGGGAAGGTGCTAATGGTTTATTTGCAGGCTGAGAGGGTGATGAAGAACTTATTGGCATAACAACGGGTGCAGATGGTGAAGGAAAGGTTAAGCTGCTGTCTTCGACTTGTGCTTTCTCTGCTTTATTTTTTTGATTTAGCTGGTTTTTCGCTTCTGTGAGCTTTGTTAATGACGAACTTAGTAATACCTCTTTTTCATCTTTCTCAGAAGACAAGGTCTGAAGCGCCTTTTCTAATTGTTGGTTTTTTTGATTTAACTCCGCCAGTTTTTCACTGAAACTTTGTTCATCGTCTTGTCGGTTATCATATTGCTGTTCCTCACCTTCAATTTGCTCATTATTCTTTTTTGAGGCTTGGCTATCAGTATATTCAATGATGTCACTCGTCAATTGCTCTTTGATATAAATAGCATCAGCACCGACATTTAATGTTATTGATGATAGAATTTCATCTTGTGAAAGAATCTCGCCCTGCTCAGTCAATAATGTCATATTTCCTAAAATAACTTCAGACAGCCCATTTTTAATGTTCTCAATAGAACCATCTGGCTTAGTTACAATTAAATCAAGCCCTTGAACTTTAAACTTTTGGATTTCTATGCTTTTTAATTTATCTGTGATAGTTTTATCTGTCATGTTCTATATCATTATATTAATAAATGGGGTTATCAGCTATATACCCATAAGCTGCCGTTAATGAAACCGATTATATCCATTTAATTAAAAATAAAACGTCATTTAAGATAATGTGGTCTGACAATCTTTTTTTTTGAGCTCCAATTCCAGTGAGTTCATTTCAATAGCGATTATAATATAATCCTGAATTAATAAAATCGTTTCTAAAATAAAAGAATTAGATATGGAAGAAAATGATGATAACTCTGATGAAGAACTAGCCCCAATGGTTGATGGGTTAAGTGGAACACTATGTATAATTATTTTAGTTTCTATGGTGTTTATTTTCAGTGGAATGAAAACTGCAGAAACCCATATTAATTATGGACAATTAAAATTTGAAAAAATACAAATAGATATCCCAAATAAACGTCTTTATTTTAAAGGTGGAATTCATTTATCAAGCAATGAAACCTCTTTAATCAAACAAGAAATAGTTAAAAACAAAAGTAATAAAGTTATTATCAGTGGTTACATCAATGATAAAATCAGCCACAGTAAAGAAAAAAACACCTACAACCTTCTTTATATGGCATCACTAATTAAGAGTCTGGGAATTAATAAAGAAATTGTTCTAAAACAAGGAACAAGTGAATATTGCCCAGGTTGGAACTCATGCATTTATTGGGATTACAAATAACATGTATTATCTTGGATTATTTTTTTATGCCGCAACGTTTCTCGCTTGTTTTTTATTACAATCGGTACGTGAAATGGTTCAGCAATGTCTATTACTTGCCCCTGAAATCAGCTACACCATGATTGGGATTTATATTTATCCTTTAGTTATATTTTTATTTCATCGATTATTTAATAAAAATAAAAAAAGCAACTATACATTACTCTCAAACCAAACGAAATTATCTGCATCCGTTACTGTGTCATTAGGATTAATAGGAACATTTATTGGATTAACAGGGATGATCACCGCAATATCAGCATCACTTGGAGGAGAAGGTGATGTCTCAGAAAAAATGAACGCCATGATCTCATCTATCTCAATGGCACTTAATTCAATGTCCTTTGCATTCTTAACCTCTATTCTTGGGGTTTCTATTTCAGTTTTACTGTTAGTGAGTTTGAATTTCTTTCATTTCTTTTACCAAAAAGAAAATAAAAAAACTCAACAACAATCTGCAAACTACTCAGAAGAACTTAATCATATTCAAGAAACCCTGAACACATTACAGAAAGTGAATATCAATATAGCGCAAAAAATGATTTCCGTGACCGAAAACAATGAGCTAGCAACTGATATTTCCTCACATCTTCTGGCTTTATCCTCCACAGCACAAGAGCACTTAGAGGTTTTACAATCAATAAAAGAAGCTGACGATGACTGGAAAAGAAAATTAGCCGTCTACTTATTAGAAGAAAAAATAAACAAAAACAATCAGAATGAAAAAATTTCAGAAGAAATATTAAAAATAGATCAAACTACACAATGGCTAAAAGAAAATACCATTGAGAGCAGAAAAAAACTATTAACTTTATTATCAATGGAGTAAGCACATGCGTCCTATCACCTTAGGTTTATTATTAACATTATCACTACCAACTTGTAGCTTAGCCAATCAAGATGTAGAAAACTTCCAAACATTTATTGGCCGAGTATTAAAAAACTCCAATCCAGTTCAAATAAAAGCGTTAGAATTAGAAGCTGAAAACCTCAGAGCAAAACAAACAGATTATTATTATCTACCAAAAATATCCGCTTCAGGAAAAATAAAAAGCCATGATGGCAGCACTAACAATAATATTACTGCCAGTTCATTGATCTATGACACTACGTTAAGTCACCGGTTTAATGAAAAAAATTTAAAATTAAAAATATCAGCACTTTCACTAAACAAGGAAAAAGAAGAACTTTACACCTCGACAACTAACAACTTAATTGGTATTTATTATCTCAATGAGCTAACAAAAACAACAGCTGATTTAAATAGCAATGCTAAAAGTATTTTCAAACTTATTACTCATCGCTATAAAAGTGGCATAGCAAAATACAGTGATGTTGAACAAGCTTCTTTATTGATGCAGAGGATTGAAACAGAGCTACAAAATATAGAAAAAGAGATTGAGCAATATAAGTCTAATATTGAGCTTTTATCAGGCATTACCTTTCCTTCTAAAGGTGTAACGGTTCCAAAAAATCTATTAAAAAAATTACAAGAAACTATTATTGATAGTGAAAATGCACAACAGAATAGCGAATATAACTTGCTACGTATGCAAGCTGATGCAATGAAAGAAAATGCTTATCAACAAAATCCCTTCTTAAATGTTAATCTTATCGCCGAAGAACGATTTATTGATCAAGTTAGAAGTCGTAACGAGTCTTATATGGGAATGGAGGTTAAATTAAATATCTTTGACCTTGATAAAGTTCTGAATGAAAAATCTCAACTGAAACTGTATGAAGCAACAAAAGGAAAAGCTGATTATAAATATAAAGAATCCACAGCTAAAATTAAAAATTTAAAATTAATCGCTAATTCAAATTCGACTGAACTTACAGGGCTACATGAACAACGTAAGACCATGCGCTCAATAATTAAAAGCCAACAAAGGGAATATGAAATATCACAATCTTCTTTCTATGAAATGGTGAACACACTATTTGATATGTTAACAATGGAAAGGCGCATTACTGAATTAATGATTGCTGATATGAAAAACAAAATGGAATATATCCAATTAACAGGGAAGTTAGCTGAAATTGAAACGTTATCTAAATAAACTGAACCGGGCACCTAAAAAATTAAAAATATTTCTAGGTATCACGTCATTATTTATCGGTTATATTATATTAGCTAAAATAGAAATATCCTCTCCAGGAGAGGGGATTATCTCAGGAGTCTCCAATCGACTAGAAATAGTGAGCCCGGCTTCTGGATTTATTAATCAGTTCGCTATTAAAACTGGTGATAAGGTAGAAAAAGACCAAGTTTTATTTTCCTATACTAATTTAGATGTCTTTCATCAAGAAAAAACCTTATCCGGCCTCGTTACTTTTGCTAATGAACGCATCAATGAATTAGAAGAAAACAAAAAACTGTTAAATAAAATCCTTGATGGAAGCATAAATACGGAATCTGAATATTTTTTCTTTGCAAAGGGCTTACAAAGTAAAACTTTAAGTGCCTATAGAGAACTCTATGGTCATATTCTCTTACGCATGGAGATAAGTAATTTACGAGATAAATATATCTCACAAATTAAAGAGTCTAGCGAACTAGAAAATCAAATTAACATACTGAAAAAGAAGGACTTATTATTAAAAAATGCAAGAGCTCCTGAAATTGAAAAACTCAATAATAATGCTGAAATCAGCCGCACCACCGCGCTAATAGCGTCAGGTGAATTAAATGCTCAAGGGTTATTGCGAGAAATCTCACTGCAAGAAAAGAAGTATACCGCACGACTTATCGGGGAAATACAAGAAAATGAAACTCTACTTAATCGACTAAAAAAAGAGAAATTAGAAAACAGTGGTCAGATGGAATTACTGCGCAATAAAATAAGAGCGAATAGTGTGTTATCACCAGCTGACGGGATTGTATTAAGTATCGAAAAAGATTTAGAGAAAGGTTCGTATGTTGAAGCCTCAAATTTAGTGATGGTGATTAAAAAACAGCAAAGTACGCGGGTTATTGAAGGTAAAATATTAGCGAAGTATCGCCCTTTTATAGCGCCACAGCTACCAGCCAAAATTGTGGTGAACTCCCCTGGGTTTAAAAAAATCATTAACGGGAAAGTTACAAAAATCAGCGCTGATTCCTTTAGTGACAGGGAGCGGAACAGTCAAGAACGCTATTATTCAGTACAAATTACACCAGAACAAAATACGGAGCTCCTTCCAGAACATGACGGTTTGCCAGTGATGCTCTATATCTCTAGTAAAGAGATTTCAGTACTTCATTATTTAACCGCATTAATTAGCGATAACATTACATTTAACGTTTGGTGACTTATGTTAGGTTTTATTTCTGCATTATCTGCTGCTGTTGCAACCATGACATTACTTATGGCTGTGCTCTTAGCTAATGTGTTATCAAGCACAATGGCTGCTGAAAAAAATAAAGGCAAGGCGGCATTGATAGGAATTGATAACCACAATACTGAAGCGTCTTCATCTATAAATACCGATAGTAATAATGACAATAAAAATGGCAATGGCAATGGCAATGGCAATGGCAATAACATCATGACATCGTTAATGTTTAGCCATGACACCTTAAAACTAATTGATCATAAAAAGGTTAAATCTATTGATGTTTATTGCAGTTATGGAAATAACATATCTTTTGACGCAGCAATGACCTATACCATCTATAACACGGTATTAATTAAAAAAAACACGCCTAATGTACACATTAAAGCCTTAAAACCTATTGAGGATAATCAAGGGGTTAACGCTTGCTTCCTAAAGAGTGAAGAAAATGAAAGAAAGTAGTTTCCATGATGTTATTAATCAATACTTTAAGATATTAGGAGAACCATTTGCCTCTCCAGCACTCTCTTATGATAATAAATATATCTTAAATAATATAAATGAATTTATTAATAATGATTTTTTCACTTATCAATACACTTCTATTTCAGATTTTAATGAAAAAAAGCTACCTGCTCTCTTTATTATGGAGATAGCAGATGGGAAATATATTATCATCAAAAATCATAGAGGCCAGCTAACTAATCTAACAACCGACATAGCAATAACACAACAACTAATTGAAAATAAACATTTATTTTCATTTTCTGCAAGTGAAAACACACTCAATGAAGAGAGCATATATAAATCACTGATTAAGTTAACACCAAAATCTAGCTTATTGTCATTACCTTTAATTGTATTCGCACTATTATTACATTTATATTCAAATCTTTTTAACTCCCGTTTAGTTTATAGTGAATCTATAAGCTCACTTTTATATATTAGTTTTATTTTCATTGTCGTTATTGGCTTAGAGTTTTTTATTAAACACATTATTCATGAACAGAACACAAAAAAAATAAAGCTTAACATCAGTACTTTTAATCGCTATTTTATTAATTTATTAAAACAATCTAGTTGTAAAAGTGCCTCAATTAAAGTGAGAACAGCAGAAGCATCAATCTTACAAGTTTGGGAAATTAAGCCTCAAATTATTTATGATGTCGGGTTAGCCATTTTATTTTCATTTTGCATTTTTGGTATGTTAGGTTTTTATTCATTATTGCTATTGAGCTATTACGCTGGGCTTATCTTTTTATGCCTACACATCCGCTTTCTTTCCTATAAAAATATGCTCCGAGCGAATACCTTAAACTATGAAAAATCAGCCATGTACTACTCATTGGAACAAAAAAAACATGAGCTTTGTTTTGCCAGAGATAACCATTTTAAACAGTACATCAGTATAAAAACTAATGAAGATGAAAAAATAAAATTAAAACTAAATGAGGCCAATCACCATTGGATGGAAATTATCAAAGTAAATACGTTTTTATCTATGATAGTAATGTACGTAGCTAGCTATTTGGCTATTGGTGAAGGCAGTCTAAGCTTGGCTTCTGTTATCGCCGTGATGATCATTAATAGTCGACTTTCTGGTGCAATTACAAGTGCCATTAATCGCTTATTTATGGTGAAAACACATCTATTTCATATCAAATCCAGTATTGATCAGTTAAAAAACAACCCACTTATCCATTTCAAAGCAGATGGTATAACAACAGATTCAATAAAACATTTTAGTGCAAAAAATCTTAGCGTTAGCATTAATGGTAAAACCATTATTAATCAGCTTGATGTTGAAGCCAAACCCGGCGATGTTATTGGTATTACTGGTATTTCAGGCGTAGGAAAGACATCACTAATGAAAGCATTATGTGGGATTTCAGAATACTCATCAGGGGATATTACAATCAATGGTATTGGTATCGATGAAATTTCCCAATGCTTTTTAACAGAAAAAATTGCCTACCATAATGGTATTTCAACATTTATTCATGGCAGCATTCGTGATAATTTTAATTTCTACGGTGTATTCGATAACAATACAATTGTTCACCTTACCAAATTATGTTGCCCATCCTTACTGATTAGTAAGGAAACCTTAGACGATACACTCATCACCGATATCGCCGCATCTACAGGGGAAAAACAAAAGTTACAGCTCGCTCTGACTCTGATAAAACAACCTGAAATGATATTCTTAGACGAATCGACATCATTTATGGCGACCTCTGATGCACTCTCATTCTTACAATTAATGAAGCAAGAGTTTGAATTAGATGAATCAATTATTTTCTTTTCTACTCACGACTTAGGACTAACCTCATTTTTTACGAAGCATATTGCATTATCACCGGGTCATGCTAAACACATTAATTCGCCACAACACCATAATAAAATTATCATCCCTAAAATTAGCCTAAGCTAAATAAGCAAAACGCCCACTTAATAGCGGGCGTTTTAATTCAATACATTTAGCTCTGATATATTTTCATAAAATACATTACAAGAACATGAAGAACACCATACCGACAATTGCCCCTGTCGTACCAAGGATAGTTTCCATTACCGTCCATGTTTTTAGCGTTTGCGCTTCTGTCGCACCAGTGAATTTTCCATATAACCAGAAACCAGAGTCATTCACGTGGCTTAAGATCAATGAACCGCCAGAAATACAGATAGCTAATGCTGCCAGCTGTGCTCCTGAGTAACCTAACTCACTGATAACAGGTAGCACTAAACCTACCGCTGTTAAACATGCAACCGTTGCAGAACCTTGAATGACACGCACTGCACCCGCTAATACAAAGCAAGCAACAGCAATTGGTAAACCAGCACCAATTAAAGAGTCACCTAGTGCAGGGCCTACACCTGAATCCACTAAAATTTGTTTGAATACGCCACCAGCACCCGTCACAAGTAAAATGATCCCAGCAGGTTGAATCGCTGCGGAACAAATCGCCATGACTTTTTCTTTATCCATACCATAACGGAAACCTAGGCCATAAATCGCCAGTAAACACGCTAACAGTAATGCGGTGAAAGGGTGACCGATAAACTCTAACCAATGCTCAAGGGGGGTTCCTTTTTCAACTAAATGCGTTCCGATTGTTTTTAAACCCACTAATACCAACGGGAAAAGCACTAAACACAAGCTAAATCCAAAGCTTGGCATTTTGCCATGTTCTGTATTTGGCGCTTGATAATCTGCTGGAATATCAATATGAACAAAGTTACTGATAAACTTACCAAATAATGGCCCTGCTAAAATCATACCTGGGATAGCAGCACACAAACCAATTAAAATCATCCAGCCATAGTCTGCCCCCATTTGTGATGCAACTAGCATTGGTGTTGGCCCCGGTAATAAAAACGCTGCCGCAGCGGCTACCCCAGCAAATAATGGAATAGCAAGGCGAACAACGTTATGGCCTGTGCGGTTCGCTACCGCAAACACCACACCAATTAACAAGACAATAGCCACATCAAAGAAGAGTGGTAGCGCACAAATCAGCCCTGCGACACCCACTGCATAGTGAGCATTCTTTTCACCGAATAGGTTAAGTAGCTTATTCGCAATCTGATCTAATGCCCCTGTTTCATGTAAAATTTTACCGAACATTGCCCCAAGAGCGACTACGATAGCAAGAAAACCTAAGGTTCCCGCCATTCCTTTTTGCATGGTTTCCGTGATCTGTTGTACTGGCATACCTGAAAATAAACCGGCACCAATAGAAACAATCATGAGTGCAACAAAAGCATGTAAACGAGCATACATCACTAAAAAAAGTAGTAAAACGACAGAGCCGACTGCCGTCAGCACGAGCGTTAACGTGCTTAATGTTTCTGGGGTATTCATTAGTTATCTCCAGCGACAATCTTACGAATAGTAGAACACGTATTTTCAATCACGTTTTCTAAGGATGGGCGAATATCAACAACCTGCACATCAGGTTCATCCGCGCCAGGTTCTTGTAAGGCATCAAATTGCGATTTCAGCATTTCAGGCTTAAAGAAATGCCCTTTACGTGCTTTCAATCTTTCTTCAATAACAACCGCATCACCTTTTAGGTAAATAAAATAGAGGTTGTGGTTCCCCTCTCTTAAGATATCACGATAGCTTTTTTTCAGTGCAGAGCTAACTACCAGCGATATCTTATTAGTTCTTTGCATTGCAAAAATGGCATTATTTAGTGCGACTAACCAAGGTTTACGGTCGTCATCATTTAATGCATGACCAGATGCCATTTTTAAAATATTTGATTTAGGGTGAAGAAAGTCACCATCAAGGAAAGCAGCTTGTAGTTGCTGTGCAACACCGGTAGCAACAGCAGACTTACCACTACCCGATACCCCCATTAGTACAAATGTATAGTTTTGTTTTTGGGTATCATTCATAGGAAACTCCTCAGATATTCACTATTGTCCTGGCTTTAGTTAAAAACCGGCTTTTGTTACCGGTAACAAGTTACGGGTAACATTATCATCAGTGCGGATTTATTTGGCAATCAAATTGGTGAAGAAGAAAACAGATCTGTGATGATACTCTCAAACTGACTTCAGAAGAGGCAGGTGAAAGACAAAGCAAAACTCGCAATCAATATAGAAACAAAAAACAAAAAGTATATTTAAACTTTATTACTCCCCTTAAAGCATTCCTCTAAATAGTTCGTGTTGTCGCTAGGCGCCAAGCGAGTCAAGCCCTAGGAGCATACATAAGTATGTGACTAGGGTTGGCGAGTACAGGCAACAACGCGACAGCGCGAAGTATGACGAGGAATAATTAGATACTTTCGCCAGTAAGGACACAAAACCCCACATCAAAATGCGTATCCGTTAGCTTCTTACCCGACATTCTTGCCAACAAGACTTCTGCCGCCTTACGCCCCATTTGGTCTCTTGGCGTCAAAATACTCGCCAGTTTTGGCGTCATCACTTGCCCTACGTCGTGACCATGGAAACCTGAAATAGCAAGGTCTTGCGGAATTTGAATCCCTAAACGTTGGCATTCAAAAATAGCCCCTATCGCTAAGTCATCATTGGTACAGAATAAACCGTCGGTATCTGGGTACTTATCACGGCAGTCGTGCAGTAGTTGGGCACCTAGCGAATACGATGAGCTAGCCTGCGTCATCACATTACGTGGTTCAAGATTAGCATCGAGCATTGCCTGTTCATAACCTTTCAAGCGGATAAAAGTACGTTCATCATGTCTTGCGCCTAAGTACACAACCTTACGGCAGCCACGCTCAATCATCGCCCGAGTCATTTGGCGAGACGCTTCAAAGTTATCAATACCAACTGCAATATCTAGGCAAGGAGAAACGCTATCCATAATCTCAACAACGGGGATCCCCGCAGTTTTCAACATGCGCAGCGTTCGTTCAGTGTGTGTCCGTTCGGCTAAAATCACACCATCAATATTATAAGAAAGTAGTGAAGTCAGCCGCTCTTCTTCTTTTTCGGGCAAATAACCATAGTGAGCGAGCATGGTTTGGTAGCCATGGCGGTCTGTCACGGCTTCAATTCCACGAATCACTTCGGCAAAAACTTGGTTAGTTAATGAAGGAAGCAACACCCCAATAGCATGGCTAGTTGAATTCGATAAAATATCGGGCGCCTTATTTGGAATATACCCGGAAGCCTCCACAGCTTGGGCGATTTTCTCACGTAAAGCTTCTGAAACCTGATCTGGGTTTCGTAGAAAACGGCTCACCGTCATTTTTGTGACGCCAACTTGGTCGGCAACATCCTGTAGAGAAGGTCTTTTTTTCTTCATAAGTTCAAAGCGATATCCAATTCGTTAACGATAACCATGTTCTGCTATCTGTTAATGGATAGCAATCTTTGTTACTGATTTACATCACATAAATATCGAATTTTCCGAACAATGCGATTTTTATAGTTGACTCTCTATCATGACTCCGCTAATTTTCGCGCTATATAATTATTATTATAACGAATAGATGAAATTAGACTATGGCGATCAATCGTAGGCAGTTCCTTAAATCAAGTGCAGTACTTGCTGCTTTTTACAGTTTGCCGAGCTTCGCACAAACTCGTCCAGCCGTTGAAAAAGCTTTATTTGGTCATCTTCCGACGCCAAAGGATATTCAACGCGTCATCAGCTCTGGCCCCCCTTCTGATCTATTGATGTTCGCATTAGCCCCCGAAAAAATGGTGGGATTTTCCTCAATTTCACTGAAAAAAGGACACAGTGGCCTTTTTGCAGCGCAATGGCTCGAATTACCCGTATATGGTCGTTTAGCAGGTCGAGGCAGTACGCTTTCCTTAGAACAGCTTCTATCCTATAACCCAGATTTAATTATTGATACTGGTAATATTAATGATACCTATCTTTCACAAGCAGAAAAGGTTGCCCAACAAACCCATGTACCTTATTTATTAATGGCTGGAGGGTTAAAAGATACGCCACAACAGCTTATGCAACTCGGTGAGGTTTTAGGCGTTATCCCACAAGCTCAAAAGTTAGGCCAACTTGCTCAACGCTATATTGATGATGCTGCCTTATTTGCTCATCAAAACCAACAGAAATCACTAAGTTTTTACCTCGCGAGAGGAGCAAAAGGTTTAGAAACCGGCGCTAAAGGCTCAATTCATACTGAAGCCATTGAAATGCTTGGTTTGCGTAATGTAGTTGATATCCCTAACTTCCATGGACTGACAACGGTTTCTATGGAGCAATTATATCAATGGAACCCTGACATCATTATAACGCAATATGACGAAGCCATTGAATTGATCACAAACTCTGCATTATGGAAAGGGCTAGATGCCATTACTAACAACCAGTTACTGGTTTTCAGCGGTATGCCATTTGGCTGGTTAGATGGGCCTCCGGGAGTTAACCGCTTACTCGGCATGAGACGGCTACAGAGCCATTTCGATAAGAGTATTGCCGAAAATATCAAGCATGATATTGCTGAATTTTTTACCCATTTTTACCATTCTCCACTGACTTTAGAGCAGATTGATTGGCTCATGGAAAAATCATGAATGGTGTATTGAAACAAGGCGGAAAATCCCTTTTATTAATCGTTATTTTATTAATAAGCTTTATTATCGCCTTAATAAGTGGTAAGTACTCACTTACGCTAAATGAGCTTTATCACCTGCTCATTAGTCAGTTACCTTCTCACAGCGAGTTGAGTAATTCGCGGCATGAAACCGTTTTCTGGCAAATACGATTCCCGCGCACATTAGCCGCTATTGTTATTGGTGGAGGACTGGCTATTGCAGGTGCTGCTTATCAGGGAATGTTCCGTAACCCATTGGTTTCACCAGATATTTTAGGGGTTTCAGCGGGTGCTGGCGTGGGGGCTGTTATCGGTATTTTTTTTGGGCAATCATTATTTTACATTCAGCTAAGTGCATTTATTGGTGGCCTAATTACCGTTACTTTAGTGTGCTTTATTGCCCGACTAGCGCGTCAACATGACCCCATTTTATCTTTGGTTCTTGTCGGTGTCGCTATCAGTGCGTTATGTGGTTCAGCAATTTCATTGATGAAAATTCTTGCAGACCCTTACACCCAGTTGCCTTCCATCACTTTTTGGCTCTTAGGCGGGTTATCATCAATTACCCAAGCAGATTTAATGTCAGTATTACCTCTGATGGTTATCGGTATTATTCCGCTATTATTATTGCGCTGGCGCATGAATTTACTCAGCTTATCTGATGAAGAAGCTAAAAGCCTTGGGATCAATGTCAGTTTAACTCGAGCTATCTTTATTATTTGTGCAACACTGCTCACGGCAAGCGCTGTTTCTATTGCTGGAATTATTGGTTGGATAGGCTTGATTGTGCCACATATTACCCGAATGATAGTGGGTGCTAACTTTCGCTATCAGCTCCCTGCATCACTGGCAATTGGAGCTATTTTATTACTCATTACTGATACCTTAGCACGTACTATCGCCGCGATTGAATTACCCATAGGCATTTTAACCTCTGCAATCGGTGCGCCCTTCTTTTTAGCTATTTTATTGCAGACAAGGCGGGTGAAATGAGCATTGTATCTTTGCAAGAGGTCGCAATTGGTTATCATGGCACAGCTATCATTGATGGCATTAATCTTTCATTACCTAAGGGGGAGATTAGCTGCTTATTAGGTGCAAATGGCTGCGGTAAAACCACCTTAATGAAAACTTTACTGGGGTTATTACCTGCAATTAAAGGCGAGATCCTACTCAATGGGCAAGGAATTCAAACTTTTAAACCACGCGAAATAGCCAAAACTGTCGCCTATGTTCCCCAAGCCCATGATACCCCCTTTACTTTCACTGTAGTCGATATGGTCATGATGGGCTTAACTCCCCATATTTCATTATTTTCAGTCCCTAAAGAGACCGAAAAAAATTTAGCATATCAACAACTAAAGCACCTTGGCATTTCACATTTGGCAACACGGCTATACAGCACGCTTAGTGGCGGAGAAAAACAGTTAGTATTGATAGCAAGGGCTTTAATACAAAAACCATTACTTCTAATTATGGATGAGCCTGCCGCTAGCCTTGATTTTGGTAACCAAATTCGCTTGCTTGAGCAAATTGAAAAGCTTAAATCCCATGGTATGACGATATTGATGTCAACCCATCACCCACAACATGCCGCTGCTATCGCTGATAATGTTATTTTGCTCGATAAGCACCACAAAGCGAGGCAAGGGTCATCTAAATGTATGTTAACACTTACTAACTTAGCAGCCCTCTATAATGTGGATAAACACAGCATTCAATCTCACTTTCAGCTTCCATCAACATTTTCTAGTTAAGGTCAGGGATCATGTTAATTAATCAAATCAATTTTGCAAAAATGTATCAGCAACATATGCAACAAGCCCAACGAAGCCGCAAAGAGCCAGAGCATTGGGATAAAAAAGCACAACAAATGGCGCAAACTTGCGCTAATCCCCATGACCCATACTTAGTGCGCTTTCGTGAATTAATGGATTTAGCAGGCGCTGAAATCTTGCTTGATGTGGGCTGTGGCCCAGGTTCAGTTAGCCTTTGCCTTGCTAATGAATTCAAGGAAACGATAGGTATTGATTATAGCCGCGGCATGCTCGAAATGGCTGAACTGCGGGCGAAAGAATTAAATATTCCCAATGCGCGCTTTAAACAACTGGCATGGGAAGATGACTGGAGTTCATTACCCAAAGTCGATATTTCAGTAGCGTCACGCTCAACACTCGTTGATGATTTAAAAGCAGCCTTACTGAAGCTTAATCGCCAAACAAAATTGCGGGTGTATACGACCCATACCATCAACCCAACATTTATTGATGAAAAAATAATTCGCAAAATAGGCCGCGAAGTGGTTCGTTTGCCCACCTATATTTATGCAGTGAATATATTGCATCAAATGGGCATCAATGCGCGCGTTGATTTTATTAAAAGTCCAAATAAAGGTGGATTTGATAGCTTTGACACTTTCGCTGACAGTGTCAATTGGTCCCTTAAAAATATTACACCAGAAGAAACCGCTATCTTACGTCAGTATTATGATGAACAAGCGGCACTAGGCAAAACAATCCCTT
Source organism: Providencia sp. PROV182 (assembly GCF_028480325.1). Taxonomy (NCBI): domain Bacteria; kingdom Pseudomonadati; phylum Pseudomonadota; class Gammaproteobacteria; order Enterobacterales; family Morganellaceae; genus Providencia; species Providencia sp. PROV182. The sequence goes on from NZ_JAMPOL010000016.1 coordinate 15,192, forward strand.
ATCCATCCAGAGATTGGGCAATGGTCTCTTGGGATGTGGTCGATGAATCGGAACTGACATTATGATTTACGTGCCTGATACATTAATCGACCAACTACTGCTAGATGATATCCAGTACGGCGACCTTACCACCCGTGCGCTCGGCTTGCAGGCTCAAATGGGGGTGATGACCTTTGCATCCAAATTTGGGGGCTGCATCAGTGGGGTCACCATCGCCAGACGTATGTTAGAGAAACTTGGGATCACTTGTGATTGTCACTTTCAAGATGGCCAACAAGTTGCCCCACAAAGCGTTTTAATTCGCGCCACTGGGCCGATTGAAGCCTTACATCAGGGCTGGAAAGCGGTACAAAACGTACTGGAATGGTGTGGAGGTGTCAGCCACTACACCCAGCAAATGGTAAATATTTTGCATCAATATCAACCGGATGGGCAACTTGCGTGCACGCGAAAAACCATTCCTCATACTAAACCCCTTGCCTTAACTGCGATTTTGGCTGGGGGCGCTATTATTCACCGAGCAGGTAGTGCAGAAAGTATTTTACTGTTCACCAATCATCGCCAATGCCTTGAAAATCCAAATGATTGGGTGAGTCATATTAAAACACTACGCCAAGCCGCCCCTGAAAAAATGATTATTGTTGAGGCGGATGACTATGAACAAGCCATTCTCGCTATCAATGCGCAAGCCGATATTATTCAGCTAGATAAATTGCCCATTGAACAAATTCAGCGGCTACAAGAACTCACCAAGCAACAAAGTCGGCCTTGTCGACTGTCCATTGCAGGTGGAATTAATTTAAAAACAATCGAAGCATTCGCACAAACAGGGGTGCCATTATTGGTTACATCAGCCCCTTACTACGCAGCGCCGCGAGATATTAAAGTACATATTTTTAAGCAGTAACCTAAGTAGTTAGCGTCAAAAAAATCATTTGTAAAAACAGCCTACCTCGTAGGCTGCATTCGCTTGTGGTTAATGACGCATATCGTTATATAAAAAATAATATATCGTTATTCATAAAACTGGAAAGAGATAATGAAAATAAAACAAATTACCTATTTGGTTGGGATGGCTTTATTCGCAGCACAGGGACACGCCGCGTCTGACCCTAAAGCAGAAAAAAACACTGACGTGATGTCTGTTTGGAGTACACCATTAGCAGCGGATGCAAATGTCATCACGCAAGAGCAAATGACACAATTGAATAAAACCAACGTTGCACAAGCACTGAGTACAATGCCAGGTGTATCCATTCAAAAATCAGGTAATCGCAACGAAACCCAAGTGAATGTACGTGGATTTGATAGCCGCCAAGTCCCTATCTTTTTTGATGGCATCCCAACTTATGTCCCTTATGATGGCACCCTTGACCTAGGGCGCTTTATGACGAGCGAACTCGCAAGCGTTGAGCTATCAACTGGATATACTTCACTATTACAAGGTCCAAACTTGATGGGGGGAGCGATTAACCTAACCACCGCTACCCCTAAAAAACCTTTTGAGGCCAATATCAGCTTAAACCAAGGTTTCGCTCGTGGCGCAGATAATGCCCACAATATTAGTGCACGCTTAGGTGGCCGCAATGACTTAGGTTTTATTCAAGTCAGTGGTAGCCAATATAAGCAACGTTTTATGGGGATCCCGAGTTCAGAAAATGATAACCCATTGGCGGGAAATAATGGACGCCGTCCTAACTCTGCAACAGACGATAAACGTATGATGGTGAAAGTGGGCTGGACACCCCGTGAAGCTGACGAGTATGTGGTTACCTATCTAAAGCAAGATGGTGATAAAAACAGCCCGCCGAGTGTAACAAACACCAAACCTCAAATTTGGCAATGGCCAGCTTATGATAAAGAAAGTATTTATTTCAATGGAACAACCCAAATAACCAATGATATCGCGTTACAGAGCCGTCTGTACCACGACACATTTAAGAATACACTCCATCAATATAGGTCTGTTAAAGACTATAAAGACGGTATCTATAACTACAGCCGCTATGATGACTACAGTAATGGGGCTGACATGCGTGTTGACTTCACCGTGCGTGAATTAGATATGCTGTCATTTGCCGCACACTGGAAAGAAGACGTTCACCGCGCACGTGCAAAGAGAGATGTCCCATTCGACCGCTATAAAGATAATACCTATTCTATTGCTACAGAATATCAATGGGTTGCGATGGATAATCTCGATATTATCGCTGGTATTGGTTACGATTGGCGCAAAAGTGCCGACGGCAAACGTTATGATTACAAATCAGGTGATTTTGAAAAATATGATGGCAATAGCCAACATGCATTCAACTGGGAAATGATGGCTCGTTACCATTTAGAAAATGAAGATACCGTACAGTTCTCGGTATCAGAAAGAAGCCGTTTCCCAACACAAAAAGAACGCTATACCAAAGAAAAAATGAAAAGTGATGATACCTTTATCATTAATCCTCATATTGATACAGAACGAGCCCTAACTTACGATTTGACCTATAAAGGGCATATCTCCCCAGTTTGGTCATATACATCAAGTATTTATTACAACCATGTCTCTGATGCGATTATGGCCCATCGTGTTGGCACTAATAAAAATGGGGGATACGTGCTTGAAAACCGCAATAGTGGCAAAGTTGACTACTTTGGGATTGATTTAGGGACTAACGGGCAAATCACAGATTGGATGGAAGCTGGTTTAAGCTACGGATATATTCACGCTGATCCTAAGCACTACAGTGTAAAACACGTTGCCGAGTTACCTACCCACAAAGCCTTTGCTTGGGTGAAATTCACGCCATACGATCCATTTAGCATTACCATTACCGAAGAAGCAAGAAGTTGGGCATTTAATTATGTTGATGCAGAAAGCAAAGTACGAGGCTATGCTAAAACTGACCTGCGCTTAGATTATGATTTTGGCCAAGGTATTTCTGTTAACACCTCAGTGAACAACTTATTTGATAAATCCTATGAATACACTAATGGTTATATTGAAGAAGGCCGTAACTATTGGTTAGGTATTGAATATAAATATTAATCCTTAATATATTAGGCGAAGATTAATTTCTTCGCCTAATAAAGTGTAAACTTTACAAAATTAACTTCTGTCTCTCATAAAATAACAAAGGCATTAATTTAAGTGCAAATACCTAGGATTATTCCCACAAAAGAACATCCATAGGTAAGAATGGATTTATTTAGATTAATATATTTTTTTAACAATAAATATGTAGGAAAAATAAATTAAATCACCTAAAAATTATTTTAATACAGTTTTTAAACCCAACCAAGGTATCAATTCAATAAATTTGCTAATTAATTACAAAAAAGCTCATCGCATAAAACTTGCAGTAAATTGAATCCCTATTTAAACTATAACAACAAGAAGTTAAATAATAATATTTATTCAGCCTATTTATTAAAATTGGCTGTTATTACTTTTAGATTTTCTATTCGTTATTTTAATTAGAGAGCAGACGGCATCTATGAACGAGTCACATGACTACACTATTGACGAAAAATATATTTTCGAAAAAAACACAAGCTTAATATACTCAAAAGATGATAAAAATCAATTTATTGAATTATCTAAACCTGCTGCTAGATTATTCGATGAGATTATCTCATTAAATTTAAAAAAAGGACTCGCAACACGAGATGAACTTTTAACGAATGTATGGGAAGAATATGGCCTTGTCGGTTCTAATAATAATTTAAATACTTACATTAGTGAAATAAGAAAAAAATTAGAGCAGGTCGGTATTGATCCTAAGTGTATTGTTACAGTACCCAAAAAAGGGTTTCGTCTTGATAGTCATATCGTTATACACGTAAAATTTGACGAACAAAATAATGAAGTTAATCCCCTTCATATAAGCAAGTATGGCTATATCGAAAATTCAGAGTTATCTCAAAAACTCCCTGATAACACAGTATCAGAAAACTTATCACTTGATGAAAATACCAATAACTCGGAATTATTAACTGGAGAAGACGATAGTAGCAATATCAATACGACACTCGCGATTAAAAATAAAAACAAAAAAATATTAAACAAAAAAACTTTAAAAATATTGCTATTAGCTATTTCAACAATAGCGATATGCTATTTAATTAATTTATTTTTTTGGTATTATATGGCTAAGGAAAATCCAACGAGTGACTACCTGTCAGTCAGTTCACGTGAAAAATGTATCATACAAGCACCGGTTAATATGCTAGCTAAAGTTTCTAGCGATAATATCAATCTAATACATAGCAAGCTGGATAAATATAATATTCGATGTGATGAACCCAAAAGAATCATTCTTTTGTCAGACTTAAATCAAGCTTATTCCATTGATAAAAATATATCTCTCAGCATTTGTAGCAGCATTAATATTAAACATGATTGCATATCGATTAATGATCAGAGAATTTGAATGAAAAAATATATTGCCGTATCGTTATTTTTAATCGCAACCGCATCAACCGCATCCTTTGTTATCAATAAAAATAATCACAATGTTCAAATCTGCCATTCTGAAATATTATGGATTAAAGATAATAATACACAGAATGGGTTGAGCTTGAAATCAAAGATTAATGTACAAATTTCAACAAAAAATTATGGTCGCATGAATATGTATGGCTACTTAAAAGATGATAAAAAAATCTACCGGCTTAATAGAGCAATTTATTTTAATTACTTAGCGATTGACCACAATGGTAATTATGTTGTTACCTTTAAATCTTCATCAGTAACCAATACAGATAATATACCTGAGAAGTTATTTTCTAATTTCATTCAATTAGAAATTGATAAAATTAAGTACTATATTAATATAACTAAAATGAGTGATAATCTTTATATTATCAAAGATGAATCATCTTCTGCTTTTACATGCCAACTCCAATAAAAAAAAGCCTACCAACAATTACGCTTAAGTAGGCAAAACCGTCAACATGGGAAACTAGTAATTTCAAATTCGATTCTTAAAAATAAAAAACAATTAAAATTAAATAGATAACATATTAAAAACCAAACATTGCAACTTGTGAAACACCATCTTGATCAATCATCCCGCGAAACATACCTTTAGTATTAAATTGCATAACAAAATTGCCCTTATTATCTACTGCAATAATACCTCCAGTGCCTCCCATATCTTTCACTGAATTCAAAGTATTCATTGTGGCTTCAGCTAATGGCGTATTGCCGTATTTCATTTGAGCAACAACATCATAAGCAGCAACACCTCGGATAAAGACCTCACCTAAACCAGTTGTAGAAATTGCAACTGTATTGTTATCCGCATATGTTCCGGCTCCAATAATGGGTGAATCACCAATTCGGCCATAATGTTTATTAGTACTGCCACCTGTAGAGGTTGCTGCGGCAACATTTCCGCGGCTATCAACGGCAACAGCACCCACAGTGCCATACTTATAATCAAACATTTGCGGGTCTATAAATAGCGAGGCGTTAATTCCCTTTTCTTGATCGAGTTTCCGGCTGATCTCTTTCACTTTCTTTAATTGTTCGCTGCGTTTTTCAGTAATAAAATAGGATTCATCAACAATATCGAACCCTTCTGATTTCGCAAATTGTTCAGCTCCGGTTCCTCCCATCATCACATAAGGGGTTTTAGTCATCACTTTATAGGCGGCCATGATAGGGTTTTTTACATTCGATACACCCGCTACGGCGCCAGCTTTGCGATCGCGACCATCCATGATAGAAGCATCTAATTCCACTTTATTATCTGTAGTTAAAGAAGCCCCTTTACCTGCGTTATATAGCGGAGAGTCTTCCATTACGATCACAGCCGCTTGAACGGCATCTATACTATCGCCACCTTGAGCTAAAATGGAATATCCTGCCTGTAATGCTTCCTTTAATTTCTCTTCATGCTCTTTTTGTAATTCAAGAGTGAGTAAACGTTCTGTAATATCCCCTGCTCCGCCATGGATGACAAGACGAAAGTTAGTATCGGATTTTGAAAAGGCTAGAGATGAGAAAAAAAACAAAAAATAAAGAATAAAAAATAAAAAGGTAGATAGTTTTTCTTTCTCGTAATCCTTCAGTTTATACATTATATCTTGCATTTGGATCTCTCAGTAATACATAGGATTACATTATTAAACAAATCAAGTTACTCCTAGCCCTAAATACTATAACATTACCTGTAAATTACAGTGTAGATGTATTTTTAGGCAATTCTAATACTAATTCATCCAACACACTCCATGTAATCGTATTTACATCACGGATTTTGCTATCTGAAATGAATATTTGCTCTGATAGTGGCTTAATTGGCTTAAATAATTCTTTGTAATCAACGGATACTCCATTAACAGCCAAACTTTCAAAGGACATATAAATTGGTGAGTTATTTTTAACTATAATATTATTTCCTTCTCGCCTAAAGGAAATCTTTTTTTGCTCATTTTCTATGGTTAAATTAGCAAATTGCTTAGGCCTATAATAAACTTTAAAGTGAAGGACTTGAATAGTATTTACATCAATACTACTATTATTTTCTCGCATGTTTTTGTCTAATGGAGGGATAGCTCTATATTTTACAATATAAACCGTTTCCCTATCTTTCGCTAATTTATCACTATCGCCAATAAACATAACTCGCCAAGTATAAGAGTTGCCAGCTTCCAGCTTATGAAGTGGAGGAGTGACCATAAAAGGAATATTTATATTATTTTCTTTTATATCAAGACCACTACCTTCATCTAATAATTCAACAGATGATTGCATTAAATAAGGTGTTTTATCTGTATCATTCAAAATTCTAAATGACACACTTTTCTCACCTTCAATAAATGTTGTTCTTTGGTAGGGAAAAACTAATGTTCTATTCTCCCCCCAAGAGACGCTTATAAAACTAAAAAATAAAGATAAAAATAATGGAACTAACCCTAGTGAACGGAAAAACATTTTATCACCCAATTTTTCTTAATAAAATAATTCCACTGATATTGCTAAACTTTAGTATATATAGATACTTCAACACGTGCTCTATACTTTCCTATCTCTGTATTCGGATTTAAGCAAATAGCCCACTTAATATTTAGATCTTGAACTACATTAGAAACAGAGTTTAACCCTAATAAGGTTTCTTCTTGGTTAGCAAAATTCAATAAGCCCGCTTTTCCTTCGTCCTTACAAGTTAAGCTTCCGCTGCCACCAGCTGCATATGGTAATGCTAACAGATATGGCGTATTAGAGGTTATGTTTCCACCAGTTCGGTCGAACCATAACTTATGTTGGTTAGCTGAATCCACAGTTCCTTCACGAGCGATCGCAGAAATGTAAATTGGTTTATTATCTGCTGTACATTTATATTTAAAACTGGATTGTCTGAAAAACTCAGTTTCTCTACCAGCAATAATAGTAAAATTGTCTTGGCTAACATCAGAAATACTACAAACCCTTACAACGTTCAAGCTAGTTGAAATTTGTAATGTACTAACACCATCTTGATCATTATCTTGACCATAAGAGCCAACATATAATGGAATTCCACTATATGAGTAACGGCCAGGTTGTATAGGCACTGGTGCATACATTTGCATTGGACCTGCTATATATACACTAACATTCCTTTTTGAATTATAACCACCAGGAGCTCTTGTCCCATCCGGTGGTGTGTAACAAAGCTTCCACTGACGGTTGCCTTTAGTACTTCTATCCACCAAATTAGGTACATCTTCGAATACTACACCACTATAGCTTTCTTTAACGAATCCTGATGAACCTATATTGTTATTTCCTGAAAGTTTTACAGAAAAACCTAAACTAGGAACAATATAGGCATAAGCGCCGCTAGCATGAGTAAGTTTTATTCCAACTTTATTGACTCCAGGAACTTTCTGCAGGGCTGCAGTTGCATTCGGCCCCCCTTCCACAATAGGCTCATCAACACAAGATGTACTGCGAGGTGAAATAGAAAAAATCGCAAAATCCGGTGATGTCCACGCTTGAGTTTTGGACCCATAAATATAGTTATAGGTTGTAGAAGTTCGACCAGACAGCCTACCTTCGACTAAGTAGGGATCCGTTGCTGCCTTCGGGTGCTCTAAGTCAATAATACCTTCTAATGTTAATGTCATTGTACCGCCGTTCTGAGCTGCTATCATCGATTTCATTGGAAAGAATGAAATCAGTGATATCAACAATATTAACGGTGAATTAATTGACTTATTTTTAATAAAAAATTTCATAGCCCCTCTTAAAATTTTAATAAGGTAAGAGTCCGGTATAACAAATTATTGGCAATTAATAGAGATAGTACGGATTGCCTGTCCTTTACTTATATTAATGCTGCCTAAGTTAGAGAATGACGCTAAACATTGTTGGTTGCTATTTGCACCCCAACGAATTTGCAATTTACCAGAATCAGGTAACCCACTCATAAATAACTGATTATTATCGCCAACAATACCTGTATTTTCTTCGGTTGCATTTTCTTCAATTAACGATGCTACAGCCCCAAACGGCAGCACAGTACCATTCGACATTTTTAAGTTGATAACAGCTTGATATCCAACTTTAGTATCAAATTTAACTTTAACAATTGCCCCTGCTGCGGGATAAACCGTTTTACTGGTTTCTCTAAGAAGAACATCATTAGGTAGTGTGTTGACATCCATATTTATAACATTTGCGTTATAAGGAGATATATAAGGATACAATGCATAACCTCGATTATTAACCTCTACATCTTGGTTACTTACCTTAGTACCAGCTGCACCTTCAGCTTCAATGATCGCCATACTATCCCCCATAGTACGCCCGAATAGAACACCACCCGAATGTAATAATAGGCCGCCATTGACACTTGCGTTCATTGATTGACTATTCTTAGAATAGCTATATGCAGAGGAAATATTACCCGAGGAACCTGAATAACCAGCACTTAAAGAACCACTATTCCCGACGCCTTTATTCCCATACCCTTGCGTAATACCATAATAAATTTTATTATCTAACAAGTTACCTGAAATTCCTGCTTGCTGATCAATATAGCCGTCATTATTCTGGCTAAATGAATAAGTACTATATATATCCTTCGCTAACACATTGTTAGTAAATATGCTGAACGGTATGCTGACATTTACTGATACCATTCTATTTTCAGGCCAAGATGTATTATCTTTTATCCTATCTATGCTGTATGTAATACCATAGTTTATTTTGTTATAAGTTCCGTTATATCCCATCACCATCTGACGAACTTCACGGTTGATTTCCCAGTAATCAGAGATGCTTCCTGATAAGAAAACACTACCATATTCTCCCAATCTTTGCGTTATAGAAGTGGTAAAACTCGCTCTCTGACGTTGGTTAATCCAAGGCGCAACCCCATCCTTCAACTTATAGTCATAGTTATTGAAATCAGCAAAACTAAAATAAGATCGAGTAGAATAGCGTAAAGCTGTTAAATCGATAGAAGTCCCTGTCGACATCATACTTTTCGAATAACGAACACGGTATGATTGTCCAGCGCGGTCTCCTAAATCGCCATCCATATTAGCCGTAGCATGGGTAATATCCATAGATAAAGCACCAAAAGTGCCTAGTGATACACCTAAGCCAGCTACTGCTGAAAAATAATTATCCGCAAATAATAGGCCACCATATAATGTACTATTTGTAGGTAGACCATAAATTAAAGATCCTAAAAAGAAATCAGATCGTTTAGAATCAACGGTATACCCACCATCATAGCGACCAACACTGGTCTCATACTTATAGCCACCAGGTCTAAGCATCACAGGTAATGAGGAATACGCAACTGTGAAAGTTTTCTCAGTTCCATCTTCTTCCTTGACCGTAACATCTAAGTTACCCGCGTTACCTGAAGAATATATATCTTTAATTCTAAAGGCTCCAGGTGACACATATGTTTGATAAACAACATAGCCATTTTGTCTAATAGTAACCTGCGCGTTAGACTGAGCAATACCTGCAACTTCAGGAGCAAAGCCTCGTTGGCTATTAGGAAGCATTGCCTCATCACTTGATATTTTAATTCCTTTGAATGGAATAGAATCAAAAACATCACTACCTGTAGATATTTCACCAACCATCATTGTAGATTTAATGGAGTGAAGGGCTCTCATTATATATGTATTAGTAAAGTCAGTAGATGATTCAGTATCGCCATTACTCTTAGAATAAGAGTAACTCATATTGGATCTCAGTCTCCAAGGACCTAAATTTAAGCCACTATTCAATGTTCCAAATAAACTATCACTTTTATTTTTTCCAGACGATGAATCTGTTTTATTTTTATTACCACTAATGAAGTAATTCAAAAATAATGCAGAAACACCAGTATCTAACATTGATGGATCAATATATCCTTGAACTTTATTGTCCATGTATATTTGAGGGACAGTGACTATTAATTTTAACTTACTAACATCAACTCTTACTGTTGCGTCTTTAATGTAGTCATTAAGTGATAATATTTTAACATCAGGAGATAAATTATTAAGCCCAGGCAGTGCTTTTACATTAATCCCCCAATTTTCCAAGATTGTCTTATCAAATTCAGGTACAACAAGACCTTTTGAGTTTGCAACAAAATTAACATCTTGTTCGGATAGTATGTTTCTATTTATTTCGATCTGTAAGCGATAAACACCTGCCGGAATAGTATTGGATGAATTAAATTGAGATAAATCTAACTGGCTAGCATCAATTCCTAGCTGACTTTCAAGCATGCTCGGATCAAAATAATCGTCACCATATGAATACAGAGATAAGCTTATCAATGAAGATAGCAAACCAAGTTTTAATATTTTGTTTTCCATTCCTCTAGCCTTAGATTATCTTTACATTCAAAATATGCAAGCGCTGAAAAATCATTATATGTTATTTAATAAATATAAAAGAAATTTCAATTAATTCTAAACACTTCAGTTCCAGCACCATTATCATCAAGAAAACGCCAACTTGCTACATTTATACTTTCATTAGTATTTTCTAATTTATAATAACTAAATGGTGAAACTAAAATGGAATCATTATAGTTCTTACCATTCATATTAAAATCAACAATTGTCATATAATAAGGGGTTGGATTATGAAATTGCCACCTTCCATCCTTATTTTTTAACTTTACTTGTTCAAAATTATTCTTATTTGGCTCAGGTATACCATTAGGCCGATAATATAATTTAATAATTATAGCTGTTACGAAAATCATTTCAGGCGTATCCCCTTCCTCTAAGTTTTTGCTAGTCGGTGGAATACCCCTTGCTTTCAAATAGAATCCTGATTCTCTATCTTTAGGTAGCTTAGAAACATTATCAGGATATATCCTAACTGCATGTTCTGTTTTACTTTTAATTTTGAATAAAGGAGGGCTAATTATAAAACTATCAGCATTCTTCTCATCCTTTATATCTAATAATAACATTTGCATTAATAAAGGGCTTTCACCCTCATTACGGATACTAACAACCTTATTCTTATCTGAATCTGTGAAAATAACTCTACTTTGGCCTAAAGATAATCCTCCAGCATGAAGGGTAAAGTGCCAAGCTAGTATTATTGTTAATATCAACCGTATCATCACATTTACCTATTTAATCTGCATAATATGACAATGTTAGTGTTGCTTTAAATGCCCCAATATTTTGATCTATCGAGCAATCAGCAACTTGGTTCTTACACATGACATAAGCATAAAATGTTTTAGTTACATTTTGAGTTTTAATATTCGACCATAAAACATTATTAGTTTCTGTAATAAAATCTGCAGATGATTGATTTGCATTATCATTTGCAGAGATTCTTACAGCAAACGTTTTTCCTGGATTATCTAAAAAACCATCATTTATTGTGTAGTTGCCAGTTAATTTAATATAGTTATTATCAAAGCTATTAGTTTTACAGTTACTGATTACAACATCAAAAGCCTTCTTAATCTTTCCACTAGATGCATCCGCCCCAAACTTAGATAAAGGCACATTTCCAAAATCAACAATATTCTTTTTACCACTATCACTAGTGACAGCAATATCACAGGTATTTTTAGGCACAGTTAAATCAAACGTAAAATCGTGTGTACCTGGTACTAAAGCTGTTGAAGAATAAGAAAAAAACATCACGTAAAAAGCCAATGTAACTCTACAACATATTTTATTTAGAAGCTTCACAGTCAATACCACCTATTAATTCTTATGGTTGAAGTAATACTATATCAACAGAGGCAACTAGTTCTCCAGGTATTGGCTGAGTAGTTCCAAGCTGGACAACATTTACTTCAAAATGATTCTCTAATTGGCTATTAGCTGTAACATCAAAACTAATTTCACCGCCAGCATTGAGGTTTACGACTTTACAATTGAGCTTATTCTCATCACAGTTTTTTAAAACAAACGCAGCTCCAGTAATATTATTAGTTGGATATATTTTATTACTATTATCAACTAAAGTTCCTATCCCAGGAGTTATTTTCATTTTAAATGGTGCTGGACCATCAGATAGATTAAAATCAGTGCAACTATATTTTAAAGAAAAGGGTTTCACATAGGTTTCATCGTCAACATTCGATTTAATTTGAGGTGTTAATAATGGTTTATCAAATTTAACCGTCATCGATTCATATGATACTTCACACGTTCCTTTAGATACATTGCCGATAACTTCAATATCTAAAGCTGAAACCCTTCCAATAAAGAAACACATGCCTATTACAATATAAATAGCACTTAAAATAGATGCCTTTATTTTGTTACTAATTGATTTTTCCACTAAAAGATTCCTCGCCACCTAAGTCATTAATAACTGTCCATTTAACTATACCATTACGGCCATTTGCCGGAGTTATATAACTGAAAGAGTCAAAAGGAGAAATCATTGTATTACGCTTTTTCATATTTAAATCAATTTTAACACCATTAACACTGAGCTTATTTAAAGAAATATAGTATGGTGAATTATTATTAATAATAATACCTGTACTACTAGAGCTTATCTCTAAGTTTTTATATGCGTCATATGGTGAGATAGATAATTTTGAAGGTCGGTAAAAAACCTTAATAATATTATTATAACCAATATTCATTGCAGATCCTTCTAAAGGACCATCAGTAGCAGGTATCATAGTAGCAGAGAAATAAAAAACACTCTCTCTATCTGTTGGTAATGAATTCGGTTGAGCAAAAATCCTAATATCTTGCGTTGCCCCTGAGTTGATTTTAATTAATGGAGGTGTAACTGAAAAAGGCGTTTTTGATGCTGAACCATCATTATTCATGCTTACCGAAAATTTTGCTAAATAATTAATATTTGTATTATTTCGAGCACCAACCGATACACTATTTTCACCCTGGACATATATTATTCGGGTCGCATTTAAACCAACACCACCTGCAGCGTAAACGTTAGTAGTAGTAATTAATGAAAACAGTAGAATTAAAGCTCTATAACAATCATTAACTACTTTTTTTCTTAAAAACGATTCTTTTGCTTTCATTACTTAGTCCAATCATTAAAAACAATATTAAGAGGCTTTTTAATTAAAAAGCCTCTTTACTCGTATTAACTAATATTATTAGTTATAAGATACAGTAAATGTTACTGGTACGGATAATTTATCAGTAGGTACACCAGTTTTGGTAAGAATCAGATTAGCTTTCATAGGAATGACAGCACCACCATCTTTAGCAACTTTAGGGTCGATAACCACTACTGCATCTGCGTTAGGAGTAATATTAACTGCACCAGAAGCTAATTTAACTGCTAAAGCTTTAGATTCTTGGTTAGCAAACAGTGCTGGGAAACCAGCTGCTGCTTGACCTTGAGCGAATACGTTCATTGAAGTATCAGCTGCGTCAGCAGAACAGTTAGACAGAACTAAATCAAAAGATTTTTCATCACCTAAAACTGCATTTGGTGCTAAAGCATCAGTTACATCTTTAGTGAAAGTTCCCCAGTCAACAACAGAACCTGTAGTAGTTGAAGACACATCACAAGATTGAGCACGTAATTGGGCTTTGAATGTTACTTCCGCACCTTTCTTACCATCTGCAGCTAATGCAGAACCTGCTACCATAGAACCTGCTAATACTGCTAAAACCGCTAATTTTTTGTTGAATAACATATGTAAATACCTCTGTATTTATGTCGTCATGTAAGTAGTTAAAGACACAATTTTTATTAAAAACCAAGTTCACAATAATTGTTTACAAATACCTATGCCATTTTCATGAGCCTGGATAACTAACTGTCAACCTATTTAATTAAGTCAACATTGGGGGATATTAAAATCCGTTCAATACCCTTTTTTAAAACCAAATTATTGAACTGGTTTTAAAAAAAGACTATTTCTGTATCGCCGAAAATGAGAGACCAACATCAATATAGAAATAGTAAAATGGACAAAAATAAAATATATGAAAGTTTAATCAGCTATTATTGCAACTTGAATTCTGTATGAATAAAACCTAATTGTCTTTAAAAGCATTCCACACTTTTAATTCATCTCAAATTCACATTAGCTATTCCCGTTTGAAACAAAACGAAACAAACAAAAACATTATGCTGAACTTTTAAATACCTTGTTTCTTTCTGATACCAATATTAATACAGTAATATTAATTGTCAAAATAACACAAAAATAGACCAAAATTTAGCTTTTTAGTCTAAGATAATTATATAAATAGATATAAATGCCAGAAAATGAAGAAATACTATAACTAATGATCGTCATTTAGATTAATTTATATTTATAAAGTCAACTTACTTATAAATATTTCAGGTAGTATTTAGTTATGTAAAAATCACACATTTTATTTAATTCTAAAAATCTAATAAAAGTGATATTAAAAACTATAAATACATGCATTGAAAATATTGAAATGAAAAAACAACTTAGTATACGATTCATTACACCATTACACCATTACACCATTACAACAGATAAGCGTAAGATAAGTCTTAATTGAAATTTACACTAAATGGCAATCTAAAACCTTACGTTTTGTGTGTTTTTTGTTAAACAACATCGAGTTTTTTGTTTAAGAAAAACAAAGAGGATAGGCTGGTTTTGAGTATTCTAATTATCTGTTTTTCCAGATAATCGTTTGCTTATATTTCCCTTTAAATAGAAATAATATAAATATAAAACAATGTATCCCCGCGCATTCCTGATCTCAAAAATATGATAAGCTTATTAGCAGTAATTGTTTGCATTTTCGAATATTGAGGCCGATTAGATGAAAAGAATGAATGAAGACAAAATCCTTGCAATGGCCGAGAATATTTGCCAATCAAGAGGCGTCAGGTTAACACCACAAAGAGAAACAGTATTACGCCTGATAGCACAGCAGCATGGTGCAATCAGCGCTTATGATTTACTTGACTTGCTACGGGAAATTGAACCTCAAGCTAAACCGCCTACGGTTTATCGTGGCCTTGAGTTTTTAATGGAGCAAGGTTTTATCCATAAAATTGAATCAACGAACAGTTATGTCGTCTGTCACCATTTTGATAACCCGAGCCATATCTCTGTTATGTTAATTTGTGACCAGTGTGGAAGCGTAACGGAAAGTGATTGCACAACAATAGAAGCTGCAATCATTAATTTAGCAGATGAACACCAATTCCGCTTAAGACATACAGTGGTGGAAAACCACGGCTTATGTAAAAATTGTGACGAAATGAATAGCTGCCAAGATCACGAACATTGTCATCATAACCATGAACAACCTATCGCCCAGAAGAAAAAATAAGTAGCTGCGTTGATAAATTGCTTGATGAAATGCAAAAATAGAGAAGATAAAGAAATAAAATAAAATAAACAAAACAGGCAGACCTCAGAATGAAACTATGAAATCTGCCTGCAATCGTCCTTCCCGCCTGTAACCTACCATTACGGCTAGCGACTAAAGGAACTTAATACCAATCACTATTACGGATAACCCCAACAGCCAAACCTTCAATAGTGAAATTTTGCTGACGTAAGTCAACAATAATAGGTTCGAATTCTGGGTTTTCTGCTATTAATTCAACACGGTTACCCTGTTGCTTAAAACGTTTAACAGTAACTTCATCTTCGATACGAGCAACAACCACTTGCCCGTTATGGACATTCTGCGTTTTATGCACAGCTAATAAATCACCATCCATAATGCCAATATCTTTCATGGACATCCCATTCACACGCAACAAAAAATCTGCGTGTGGTTTAAATAGCTCAGGGTCAACTTGATAGTGACTTTCAATATGTTCCTGCGCTAATAATGGTTCGCCAGCGGCAACACGTCCAATCAGAGGTAACCCCTGGTCTTCTGTTTCTTCTTCAAGAAGCAGACGAATACCTCGGGATGCGCCTGAAACGATTTCAATAACCCCTTTGCGCGCTAAGGCCTTTAAATGTTCTTCTGCCGCATTAGGCGAACGAAAACCAAGGCTTGCTGCTATCTCAGCACGTGTAGGAGGCATACCCGTCTGCGAAATGTGATCGCGCACCAGATCGTAAACCTGCTGTTGTCGAGCCGTCAGTGCTTTCATTCCGTTCCCCTGTTTGTTTATACAGTCAAACTGTGAGTATATACAGGTAAATGAAGATTTGGAACAGTTAAATCGCTCAATTTAAGCATTTGTTATCGATTTACTTTCTTTTTACCCTATTAAGCACCCGAATGCCTTAGCCAGAGAAATAACGCTGCCATAATACCAGTGCCCAAATAAATAGCGCTAAGCCGATACTCACAAATACCGCAGCGGAACCAATATCTTTAGCTCTTCCTGACAGTTCATGATACTCACTACCAATACGGTCAACTACGGCTTCTATCGCACTATTCAATAATTCGACTATTGCCACGAGGACAACTGAACTCACTAACAAAATTCTATCTATATAGCTGATATCTAAATAAAATGCGATAAAGATTGCGATAATCGCAGCAACAGATTCCTGCCTAAATGCGGCTTCATTAACCCAAGCTGCCTTCAAACCTTTAAGGGAATATCCCGCCGCTTTGATCACTCGCGTGAACCCCTTAACTTGACTCGCCATATTTATTCCTTAAAAAATGCAAACAATAATCGATTTTTACGGTCAAAGTGAATTGTCAGTAACAGATCTAACCATGTATTTCTGGTATGATTGCGCAGCATTGTTAACAAGAGGCTATAATCATTTATGTCACTATGGCGTAAAATATATTACAACACGTTGAATTTACCACTTAAATTATTGGTAAAAAGTAAACTAATTCCTTCGGATCCCGTCACTGAGTTGCAGCTTGATGTCAACAGGCCAACCCTATACGTATTACCTTATCATTCGAAGTCTGACCTCCTCACGCTACGGCATCAATGCTTAGCTATTGGTCTGCCAGACCCTCTGGTCGACAATGATATCAATGGAACGAAGCTTCCGGCGTACGTTTTTATCGATGATGGCCCACGTGTTTTTCGCTATTATTCACCGAATCCACGTAAGGATTCAGTAAAAACTTTCCATGCTTATTTAGATTTGCATAAAAACAATCCAAATCTAGATATTCAAATGCTACCTGCATCCGTGATGTTTGGCCGCTCACCGGGTCGTGAAGGCCATACTCCAGCACCACCATTGAAACTGTTAAATGGGATTCAAAAATTCTTTGCAGTTTTATGGTTAGGGCGTGACAGCTTCGTGCGTTTATCACCCATTGTCTCAATTGGTAAAATGGCACAAGACCACGGCACAGACTCCATTATTGCCAACAAACTCGCCCGTGTCGCGCGTATTCACTATTCGCGCCAACGTCTAGCAGCAGTTGGGCCAAAACTCCCTGCACGTTATGAGCTGTTTAATAAGCTATTAACGTCTAAAGCGATTGAAAAAGCCGTTGAAGACGAAGCGCGTAGTAAAAAAATTCCACTCAAAAAAGCCCAGCAAAATGCCGTTGGGATGATGGAAGAAATTGCAGCCAATTTCTCTTATGAAGCCGTACGTTTAACGGATAGGGTTCTTAGTTGGACTTGGAACCGTCTTTATCAAGGCATCAATGTTCAGCACGCTGAACGGGTCCGCCAGCTTGCACAAGACGGCCATGAAATCGTTTATGTCCCCTCTCACCGCAGCCATATGGACTACTTGCTGCTCTCATATGTGCTATACCATCAAGGGCTAGTTCCACCTCATATTGCCGCGGGGATAAACCTCAATTTCTGGCCAGCAGGGCCGATTTTCCGCCGTTTAGGGGCCTTTTTTATTCGCCGTACGTTCAAAGGCAATAAGCTGTATTCGACCGTTTTCCGCGAATATTTAAGTGAGTTGTTTGCCCGGGGTTACTCCATCGAATACTTTGTGGAAGGTGGGCGCTCACGTACCGGTCGTTTATTACAGCCTAAGACGGGTACCCTCTCAATGACGTTACAAGCGATGTTGCGCGGTGACTCACGCCCTATCACCATCGTTCCTATCTACATTGGGTATGAGCATGTGATGGAAGTGGGAACTTATGCCAAAGAACTTCGCGGCGCAGAAAAAGAGAAAGAAGGCTTTTTCTCTATGGTTCGCGGCTTACGTAAATTGCGTAACCTAGGCCAAGGGTATGTTAACTTCGGTCAACCCATTTCATTACCTCATTACCTTAACCAGCGCGTGCCTGATTGGCGCGACTCTATCGACCCTATCGAACCACAAAGACCAACGTGGCTAAACCCAACGGTCAGTTCGTTAGCCGATAACATTATGGTCAATATTAATAATGCAGCCGCAGCCAATGCGATTAACCTGTGTGCGACTGCGTTACTGGCTTCTCGTCAACGCTCACTCACTCGTGAGCAACTGATTGAACAAGTCGAATGTTACCTGCAATTATTGCGCAATGTGCCATACACCGCAGATGCGACGACCCCAAATAAAACAGCAGAGCAATTGTTAGAACATGCTTTGCAAATGGATAAATTCGAAGTCGAAAAAGACAGCATGGGAGATATTATTATCCTTCCTCGCGAAAATGCCGTCTTAATGACCTATTACCGTAACAATATCCATCATTTATTGGTATTACCATCACTAATTGCTAGCATTGTATTGCACTATGAACGCATTAGTCGCCAAGACATTCACTATCAAGTAGGCCAAATTTATCCGTTCTTAAAAGCAGAACTGTTTATGCGTTATAACAGTGATGAGCTACACGAGGCGGTAGATACGCTAATTGATGAGCTAAATAACCAAAAGCTGATTTGCTTAAAAGAAGACGACATGGTGGTGTTAAATCCTCGCCGTATTCGTCCATTACAGCTCTTAGCTGCTGGCGTGCGTGAAACTCTGCAACGTTATGCAATCACATTATCATTACTCAATGCGAGCCCTGAAATCAGCCGTAATACGCTGGAAAAACAAAGCCGTATCCTTGCACAACGCCTTTCTGTTTTGCATGGTATCAACGCTCCTGAATTCTTTGATAAAGCGGTATTCTCCACATTGGTCGATACCCTGAGAGAAGAAGGCTACATTGATAATAATGAAAATGATATCTTTGTCACCAATGCGCAAAAACTGTATGCCGTTCTGGCTCGATTGATGTCTCCTGAGATTCGTTTAACTATTGAAAGTGTTAGTCAAGATGATGAGTTTTCTGAAAAAAAACCAACTGAAAGCACACAATCTCCGGAACAAGTGAAAAGCTAATCACCTTTTATCAAGCCAATAAAACAAAAAAAGTCATGTTAGAAATAACATGACTTTTTTCACTTTGGCTCAATAACTGTAATTTAAAAATAACTGATAAAAATACCAATAAACAATATTAAGCCAACAAAGTTATTGTTCATAAAAGCTTTAAAGCAAGGCGCACGTTCACGGTTAACCATCAATTGCTGCTGATAGATAAATAAACCCGCAACTAACACTAATGAAATATAATAAAGGGTTCCTAAACCCGCCAGTGAGCCAATCACCAATAATAAGCCAACCATCAGTAATTGCAGCAAACCAATAATCAGTTTGTCATATTGCCCGAATAGAATAGCGGTTGATTTCACACCAATTTTTAAATCATCATCGCGGTCTACCATTGCATACTGAGTATCGTAGATCACCGACCAAATAATATTAACTAAAAACAGTAACCAACAAACAGCTGGCAAAGTTTCACCAACAGCAGAGAAAGACATTGGAATTGACCAACCAAAAGCCGCACCTAATACCACTTGGGGTAAGTTACTGACTCTCTTAACAAAGGGATAAACCCATGCCAAAGCCAAACCTGCAACCGACAACCAAATGGTCATGGAATTGAGTGTCAAAACTAGCAGAAAAGAGAGGCCAACAAGGCTTGCAAACAATATTTTTGCTTCTTTTTCTGTTACGTCCCCACTCGGGAGTGGGCGGTGTTTAGTCCGCTCTACGTGGCCATCAAAATGGCGGTCAGCAAAATCATTAATGACACAACCAGCAGCACGCATAAAGAATACACCAGCAGTAAATACAATCAAAAGATGTAAACTTGGCGTACCTTGAGCCGCAATCCATAATGCCCAATACGTCGGCCACAATAGCAACAATGAGCCAATGGGTCTATCAATACGCATTAAACGGCTGTATGCATGCCATTTACTTAGCGTCATACTTCCCTCCACTTTATCGTGCTCCTTTTCGAATTCCATCATACTTCAAATTAGGTATATTTTAATACCACCAAACTCGGCAACTTACTGATTTATATTTGTTGGCATAGTGTCATTGCAGAGACCTGAAAACTCAAAGTACTTAGGATAGTTAGCGATATGCAGGTGATTCAGGTAAAAATATTTCTGTTAACAGCAACGGTTTATTCGATAGTCTTAACCGAGAACTACGTACCCACCGATTTGCGCAAGAACCAATATGGATATAATCTCGAGTTAAACTCTCGCGGCTAAATAAATAACGCCCTAATGGCATTCTCCCAATATCCACCAGTTGCTGGTCATCATCAGTCAGTGTTTCTTCAGGGATTATTGTTCGGCCCAGTAACCAAGGGATGCCATCTCCATACATGACAACTTCTCTGACCCAATAACGTGGGCTTTCAGGTAGAGACTGCACTTCATCCGCGCTCAGCTTATCTTGCGATACATAGCGCTCTAAATAAGGTATCACGGTAACTTGCTGGCTATGCTGCTCAAAACGTTTTGTCATGGAGCCAAGCTCTAGTAGCCAATCTAGTATATTGGCAGGAACTATTTTATCGTTTTTATCGTTCTCCGCCAGCCAGTGAATCGGCTGAGAAGTAAAAAGCGTTTCATCCATTACTTAAAATTCCACCATGAATAACATGGTTATGATTTACTGTATTTCTTACGCAATAGGATATCACGTTGTTTTACGACAAGGTTAAAGTTAGCTAACAATTTATATAAAAAGTCACATTTTCAACACAAAATGTAAAAATATAGTGAAAAATTTTTTAATTACTAGCAAGTTATCGATAATAATAAAATTCATTAATATCGTAACAAAATGAATTTGTTTGATTAAAAAACAGCCTGATGGACAGTATGTCAGTTAAACAATGTAAGGTAGGAACTTCCTACCTTACATTTAACTATTTAAATAATACGTTATTAATTTATCGCCAAGCTTTGTAGCTGTTAATCAAACCATTGGTCGAGCTATCATGGCTACTCACGGTATCATTATTTTCTAATTCAGGCAGGATACGGCTTGCGAGTTGTTTACCTAACTCCACGCCCCATTGGTCGAAAGTAAAGATATTTAAAATCGCCCCTTGAGTGAATATTTTGTGCTCATACATCGCAATCAATGCACCTAACGAATATGGCGTGATTGATTTCAATAAGATAGAGTTAGTTGGGCGGTTGCCTTCAAACACCTTATAAGGCGCAACATATTCCATATCCGCGACATTCTTACCTTGCGCAGCAAACTCGGCATCAACCACTTCACGAGTTTTACCAAACGCCAGTGCTTCGGTTTGCGCAAAGAAATTAGATAATAATTTTTCGTGATGATCCCCTAACGGGTTATGGGTTACCGCAGGTGCGATAAAATCACATGGGATCATCTTAGTTCCTTGGTGGATCAACTGATAAAACGCATGTTGCCCATTGGTTCCCGGCTCACCCCAAATAATCGGGCCCGTTTGATAAGTAACAGGTTTTCCATCACGACCAATATATTTACCGTTCGATTCCATATTACCTTGTTGGAAGTAAGCGGCAAAACGATGCATGTATTGGTCGTATGGCAGAATCGCTTCAGTTTCCGCCTCAAAAAAATTGTTGTACCAAATGCCAATCAAACCTAACAACACGGGGATGTTCTTTTCTAGCGGAGTTTGGGTGAAATGTTTATCCATCGCATGGGCACCGTTCAATAATTGAACGAAATTATCAAAGCCGACCGATAAAATAATGGATAAACCAATCGCTGACCATAATGAATAACGGCCACCAACCCAATCCCAAAATTCAAACATATTGTTGGTATCAATACCAAACTTCGCGACTTCTTCGCCATTCGTTGAAAGTGCCACAAAATGCTTAGCCACTTGACTTTCATCTTTTGCCGCCGCCAAGAACCAATCACGAGCAGAATGCGCATTCGTCATGGTTTCTTGCGTTGTAAAGGTTTTGGACGCAATTAAAAACAGTGTTGTTTCTGGGTTCAGCTTTTTCAGTGTTTCCGCAATTTGCGTACCATCCACATTCGATACAAAATGCATGTTTAGGTGGTTTTTGTATGGACGCAGTGCTTCTGTCACCATAAATGGACCAAGGTCTGAACCACCAATACCGATGTTCACCACATCCGTAATCGCTTTACCGGTGTAACCCTTCCAATCACCGCTGATAATACGCTGACTAAATTGCTGCATTTTTTCCAATACTGCATTCACTTCTGGCATGACATCTTTGCCATCAACATAAATAGGGGTGTTATCGCGGTTACGCAAAGCAGTATGTAGTACCGCACGGTCTTCAGTACGGTTAATTTTTTCACCTTGGAACATACTGTTAATGGCGCTTTCTAGCTCTGTTTCTTTTGCTAAGGCCAATAAATGTTCCAATGTTTCTTGCGTAATTCTATTTTTGGAGAAATCCACTAAGATTTGACCATCGAACGTTGCCGAAAAATGAGTGAAGCGGTCTTTATCCTGTGCAAACAAATCGCGCATATGGACATTTTTCATTTGCGCAAAATGTTGCTCTAGCGCCCGCCATGCAGCCGTCTGGCTTGGATTAATACTTCTCATGGATAACACTCTCCAAATAATTTTAAATAGAAATAGATTGTACCCCGTCACGAAAACGAGACTTATCGGTTTTCTGCGTTATATTGATATTCCCCAATTCTGCCGCACTTTTCCAGACTTAATTACCCATTTTATTAAAATACACACTTTCTAGACTGATACGTATACAAAAGTATATGATCCGGTTATCTGAGCGCAGTCACCCCCCAAA
>NZ_JAMPOL010000017.1:0-21095 GCF_028480325.1 Providencia sp. PROV182
TGCAGCTCGAAGTATGACGAGTATGCCGGGTATATTGAGAAAACCGATAATAAATTACCTATCATTAGAATTACTGATTTACTTCGATTCTTGATTGACGCAATCCTATTTACCCGATAAATCTATATAAAGATTAGGTTTAACCAAAGGGATTGACACCATGAATATCGCAGCGTCTTCAACAGACAATCATCAGTATGTTATCGCCAAATTTGGCGGCACTAGCGTCGCTAACTTTGAAGCGATGAACAACAGCGCCAATATTGTTCTCTCCAACCCAAATGTGCGAGTTGTGGTACTTTCCGCCTCTGCTGGCATTACCAATTTATTAATCGAACTGGCCGAAGGTTGCGATGCTGATAAACGTAATGAACTGCTGAAAAAAGTGAAGGATATTCAATACGCAATTATTGATAACTTACAAACTGCTGATGTTATTCGTGAGGAAATCAATCGATTACTCGATAATATTGCTCATTTAGCTGATTCGGCTGCTTTAGCCACTTCTGATGCATTAACGGATGAAATGGTAAGCCACGGCGAATTAATGTCAACCTTACTATTTGTTGAAGTACTACGCCAACGTAATGCTAACTCCCAATGGTTTGACGTACGCAAAGTGATGAGAACGAATGACAGCTTTGGCCGTGCTGAACCAGAACTTGCTCAGCTAAAAGCATTGTCAGAACAACAACTCATGCCACGCCTTACTGAGTCGGTTGTCATTACTCAAGGGTTTATTGGTCGTGATGAAAAAGGCCGCACGACCACTCTTGGGCGCGGTGGAAGTGACTACACCGCCGCTTTGTTAGCTGAAGTCCTTAATTTATCACGTGTAGATATTTGGACTGACGTTCCTGGAATTTACACCACTGACCCTCGCGTCGTACCGAGTGCCCAACGCATTGATGAAATTGCTTTCGATGAAGCGGCAGAAATGGCGACCTTTGGCGCAAAAATTTTGCATCCTGCGACACTCCTTCCTGCAGTACGTGCGGGGATCCCAGTTTTTGTCGGTTCAAGTAAAGCCCCCGAAGCCGGCGGCACCATTGTGTGTGATAAAACCACGAATCCACCACAATTTAGGGCATTAGCACTGCGCCGTAAACAAACGCTACTCACCTTGCACAGTCTAAAAATGCTGCACGCACGCGGTTTCTTAGCGGAAATTTTCACCATTTTACTGCGCCACAATATTTCAGTGGATCTAATTACGACTTCAGAGGTCAGTGTCGCCCTAACCTTAGACACAACAGGTTCAACGGGAACTAACGGCAGTTTACTCACCAATGCGCTAATGACAGAACTATCCGCATTATGCCGTGTTGAAGTGGAAGAAGATTTAGCGCTCGTCGCAATCATTGGTAATGAGCTGTCGCAAGTGAATGGCCTCGGGAGACAAATTTTTGGGGCGCTTGAGTCATTCAATATTCGCATGATCAGCTATGGAGCAAGTAGCCACAATATTTGTTTATTGGTACCTGGAAATGATGCTGAAGAGATCGTTCGTACCTTGCACAGTAACTTATTCGAATAGTGTGGAAGTTTGATCAAAATACTAGAAGGCGATCATTTCGATCGCCTTCTATATTATACAATTAATCCTCTCTAGCATTTTTGCTGGGTTGCGCAACACTACCAGTGTATTGCAACATTTTTCCCGTCACGCCTTTATTCTGTTTTAAAAGCGCCAAGTTGCTTTTTGCGGTTTCATTACCGAGTTCTACCGCTCGTTCAAACCACATTACTGAACGAAAAATATTTTTCTCACCGCCCTCGCCTCGTGCATACATCACCGCAAGGTTGTTTTGGGCATCGCTATTTTTCTTAAATGCCGCTTTTTCCAGCAATTGCCGTGCTCTGTGTGTGTTTTTCGCCACACCCGTTCCCGTTAAATAAAAGATAGCTAACTGGTTTTGAGCTTCGATGTTATTTTCTTGCGCAATCAGCAACCAACTCAAAATATCATTCACATCAACATTTTTCAGCTCACCAGACACATACAGTTCCGCTAACTTAATTTGAGCCGCTTTACCATCACTGTTGGCAAGTGATATATACCACTCAATAGCCTTTTTGGGGTCTTTTTTAACCCCCCCTAACCCTTTTTCATAGAATTCAGCTACCTTCATTCCAGCTTCTTGGGATTTATTTTGTGCTGCTCGTTCATACCATAGAAAGG
This sequence comes from Providencia sp. PROV182, assembly GCF_028480325.1. NCBI lineage: Bacteria > Pseudomonadati > Pseudomonadota > Gammaproteobacteria > Enterobacterales > Morganellaceae > Providencia > Providencia sp. PROV182. The sequence continues at coordinate 2,183 of NZ_JAMPOL010000017.1, forward strand.
CTTCAGAGAGATCTTTACCAACGCCATTACCTTGCTCATAGGCTTTCGCAATCGCCAGTTGGGCCGCAATATTGTTCTGTTGCGCAGCGCGTTTATACCAGTACATCGCTTGGTAGCTATTCTTTTCTATTGCGCTATGACCTTCTTGATAAAAATCACCCATATTCACTTGCGCTGTCGCAGAGCCCATATTGGCGGCTTGACGATATAAATAAATCGCCATTTCGGCGTCCGGCTCTACACCCTCACCATTTTCATACATCACCGCTAAGTTATTCACTGCGGCTGCAATATTATTTCCCGCACTTCTTTCATACCACTCTCGAGCCTTCTGGTAATCAATATCACCACCTAACCCATCATGATAAAACAACCCCATCGCAAACTGTGCGTTGGCATGTTCTTGCTCCGCGGCCTCTGCATACCATGCTTTCGCTTGCTTTAAATTTTGCTCAACCCCAATGCCATGTTCATATAAGTAACCCATCGCATATTGGCAATAAGCATCGCCTTTTTCAGCACCTCGGCGATACCATTGTTCCGCTTGTCGGTATTTTTCCTGATTTTGCAATAACATCCCAAGGTAATAATCTCCATCTGTATTATCTCGGTCAGCTACCTTTTTAAACCAACGATAAGCCTCTTGCTCATTGACGGCTAAAAATTCAGTCCCATCCATATAAGCAAGCCCAACATCCACCATTGCCTCTTCATCTCCGGCATTCGCTAGCTTCAATTTTGCTTTGAATTCATCAGGAATAGGCGCGCTTTTAGGCTGCGCATGTAGCGTATTCGGTTTATCTTTCGTAGAAGGTGCTTCAACGATATTGCCAGCTTGCGCAAGGGAAATACCGCTAACATAGAGAACTAACAGAAAAGAACGTAATTTCATCACCATGACCTATTTATTGGCGTTATGTCATTAACATATCACTCCAATAAAAAATTCATAAGGGATGTTGGCTGAAAAAGTAGAATAACAAAGGAATTATTAAGAAAACGGAGGAGACGCCAGCTTCTTGCTAAAACTTTTGTCTCCGAAATAAGCCGCAGTACTTAGTTAACGCGGTAACCACCGTGTTTACTGGCAAATAAATTAAATTTACCCCACTCAATTAACAGAGCTTCCAATGTGCGGTGGCTAATCTTACACAGTTCAGAGATCTGAGAAACGACAAAGTGGTTTTCACTCACCAGTTCTGGTGAAAACACTTCCGCAATCCATTCACACTCTTTCGTGGTCACCAACCAACCGTCATTGGTCGAAAATTTATGCACGGGTACCATACCGTCTTTCGGGCTTTCTTGAGATAACAGCTTATTTTCATCGATTTGGGCTTGATGAAAAGCCGCGATTTCGTCCTCTGAAGGCACGGGTTCTACTGCTAAATTTTCTTCTAAAAATAGGTAAATTTCTTCTGCTCTTGCAGGTGTTAGCTCGCTTCTTAACCAAATCTGATTAAAACAGTGCTCATCCAGTGAATCATCGGTATCAAGCTTATCCATGATCTGTAAAACACTCATCATAGCGCTCACCGCGTCTTCGCTCATCATGAACGTTTCAGGCGCCGCACTGTTTTGGATCTGATAAGGAAAAACTGCCGAGCGTGGCAGTTCTTCTTCAATAATAAATTCATAGCTCATCATTGGCCCCCTCTAATGTATTACCTATAAGATGGTGCCGAATGCATGAAAAATCAATGTATTGATCTTGTTTTAATCTTCAGGGTCATAAGCTAAGTTTGGCGCTAGCCAACGCTCCAACTCCGTCACCGACATCCCTTTACGCTTTGCATAATCCTCAATTTGGTCTTTTTGTAGCTGGGCTACCGCAAAATATTTACTTTCAGGATGGCTAAAATACCAGCCTGATACCGAGGCCCCTGGCCACATCGCATAGGAACTGGTGAGTTGCATACCAATTTGCGTTTCCACGTCCAGTAACTGCCAAATTTTTGCCTTTTCTGTATGCTCAGGGCAAGCCGGATACCCCGGTGCAGGGCGGATCCCTTGGTAATTTTCGCGAATAAGTTCTTCATTACTCAAGTTTTCATCGTCTGCATAACCCCAATATTGCATGCGGACTTGTTGGTGTAGATATTCAGCAAATGCCTCCGCTAGCCTATCCGCCAGCGCTTTAACCATAATTTTATTATAATCATCATGCTGTTGTTCATATGCATCAGCAAGCGCGTCTTCTTCTAAGCCCCCTGTCACTGCGAAAGCCCCAATATAATCGGCTTTACCACTGTCCTTTGGCGCGACAAAGTCAGATAAACAATAGTTTGGAAACTCAGTTTTTAAAGTTTGTTGGCGTAAATTCAGCCCCATGACTTGCACATGGTTTCGCGACTCATCGGTATAAATTTCAATATCATCGCCAACCCGGTTTGCAGGGAATAAGCCAAAAATACCTTTTGGCGTTAATAAGCTTTCTTTATCAAGCTTATCTAACATATTATTAGCATCTTTCAATAACTTACGCGCTTCAGAACCGACCACTTCATCCTCTAAGATCCGCGGGTATTTACCTGCCAGCGACCACGTCATAAAAAATGGCGTCCAATCAATATAGTTTCTCAGCGTTGAAATAGATGCGGTGACTTCTTGAATACCAAGAAATTTTGGCACAGGTGGTTGGTAATGTTGCCAATCAATATTAACCGCATTAGCGCGTGCCACATCCAGTGCCACAGGCGGTGTTTTTGGCCTTCTACGGCCATGTTGCTGACGAACCGTTTCATATTCACGGCAAGTGCGCGCAACAAAATCTGCTTTTTGTGTTGCTGACAATAGCGCTGCGACAACCCCCACAGTTCGAGAGGCATTTTGCACGTAAGTCGTTGGCCCACTATAATTAGGCTCAATTTTCACGGCAGTGTGTGCTTTTGATGTTGTCGCCCCACCAATCAGTAATGGCAAGGTAAACCCTTGTCTTTCCATCTCTTTAGCTACGTGCACCATTTCATCAAGAGATGGCGTGATCAAACCGGATAACCCAATAATATCGACGTTCTCTTCACGTGCTGTTTTTAGAATAGTTTCACACGGAACCATCACGCCTAAATCAATGATTTCATAGTTATTACACTGCAGAACAACCCCAACGATATTTTTGCCTATGTCATGAACATCGCCCTTTACCGTCGCGAGTAAGATTTTTCCTGCACTACTACCTGACTGCTTAAGCTCTTGAATATAAGGTTCTAAATAGGCTACGGCCTGTTTCATCACCCGAGCAGATTTCACCACTTGAGGTAAGAACATTTTTCCTTCCCCAAATAAGTCTCCAACCACATTCATACCATTCATCAAGGGGCCTTCAATCACTTCGATTGGGCTGGAAGCACGTTGGCGTGTTTCTTCAGTATCTTCAATGATAAATTCGGTAATACCTTTCACTAATGCGTATTCAAGACGCTTTTCAACTTCCCAACTACGCCATTCCGCTTGTTGAACTTGCTGCTCTCCTGCCCCTGCTCCACGGTATTTTTCCGCCAGTTCAAGCAAACGTTCTGTACTGTCATCACGGCGATTTAAAATCACATCTTCAACAGCATCTTTTAATTCAGTAGGCAGGTCATCATAGATAGCGAGCTGCCCCGCATTAACGATCCCCATATCCATTCCATTACGAATGGCGTAATACAGGAAAACAGCATGAATTGCTTCACGTACAGGGTCGTTCCCTCTAAATGAAAAGGAGACGTTGGAAACCCCGCCAGAAATCATCGCATGAGGTAACTGAGCCTTAATGTCCTTACAGACTTCAATAAAATCAACGGCATAGTTATTATGCTCTTCGATTCCTGTGGCTACGGCAAAAATATTTGGGTCAAAAATAATGTCTTCAGGAGGGAAGCCCACCTCTTCGGTAAGGATCTGATAAGCACGGCGACAAATTTCAATTTTCCGCTCACGTGTATCTGCTTGGCCAACTTCATCAAATGCCATGACGACCACCGCAGCACCATATTTGCGCAATAATTTAGCATGCTCAATAAATGCCTCAACCCCCTCTTTCATTGAGATTGAATTGACGATCCCTTTACCTTGTATGCACTTAAGCCCCGCCTCGATCACCTCCCATTTTGAGGAGTCAATCATAATTGGCACGCGAGCAATATCAGGCTCACCAGCAATCAGATTCAAGAAACGCACCATCGCCGCATGGGAGTCCAACATCCCTTCATCCATATTGATGTCGATGATTTGCGCACCATTTTCAACTTGCTGACGTGCCACATCTAAGGCTTCTTGGTAATTTTCTTCTTTAATCAGCCGCTTAAATTTTGCTGATCCCGTCACATTGGTTCTTTCCCCAACGTTAACAAATAACGATTTTTCGCCAATATTTAACGGTTCTAAACCCGATAAACGGCATTCAACAGGTAGTGACGGTAATTGACGTGGTGTGATGCCTTTTACGGCTTCTGCCATTTTTTTGATATGTAATGGCGTCGTTCCACAACACCCACCAACAATATTTAAGAACCCTGCGGTTGCCCATTCATGAATTTGTTCAGCCATATTTTGCGCATCAAGATCATATTCACCAAACGCATTCGGCAGCCCTGCATTAGGGTGCGCACTGACATAACATTCCGCAATCCTCGATAATTCAGCAATATACTGGCGCAGCTCATCCGGACCTAATGCACAGTTCAAGCCAAATGATATCGGCTGCGCATGGCGCAATGAGTTATAAAATGCTTCTGTTGTTTGCCCTGATAATGTCCGGCCAGAAGCATCCGTGATCGTACCTGAGATCATAATAGGTAGAGAAACACCCAAAGCTTCCAGTTCAGTTTCTACCGCAAAGATCGCGGCTTTCGCATTCAATGTGTCAAAAATGGTTTCGATCATGATCAGATCTACCCCACCTTTTACTAAGTATCGGGTAGATTCACGGTAGGCTTCAACGAGTTGATCAAAGGTGATATTGCGATAAGCAGGATCATTAACATCAGGAGAAATAGAAGCAGTACGGTTTGTCGGGCCTAAAACTCCGGCAACATAACGCGGCTGGTCAGGGGTTTTACGTGTCCACTCATCAGCACATTCACGGGCAAGGCGTGCAGCAACCTCGTTAATTTCAGCGGAAAGTGATTCCATTTTATAATCAGCCATCGCAATGGATGTTGAGTTAAAAGTATTGGTTTCAACAATATCCGCGCCCGCTTCAAAGTATTGAGAATGGATATCTCGAATAATATCTGGCTGAGTTAAGACTAATAGATCATTATTTCCCTTTAAATCACTCGGCCAATCCGCAAATCGTTCTCCGCGAAACTGGGCTTCCGACAACTTATGTTGTTGGATCATTGTTCCCATTGCACCATCTAATACCAATATACGTTTTTTTAATTCTTGTTCTAATTGATTAACTTTTGCGGACACTGCACTGCCCTCCTAAAATGGAACACTGAGAAATAAGTCAAATTTTTACCTTTAACATCCTATCACAACTTCTCGCGTGAAAATTCGCTGTTATGATGAGAGTTTTTCAAGGTTGCACAAGAGCACACTTTTCACTGATCCGATGAGTATTTTCAAGTGAAATAGTTCATAATAGAAGCTAAATGACAGTCAGGAGAGACTTAATGGCAACGGCACCAATTACTAAGAAACTTAAAAAAGCAAAAGGGCCGGCGAGTGGCGCAGCTGCAGCAGGACAAGTTCAATCATTAAGTCGTGGATTAACACTATTGGAATATATTTCCGAATCGACAGGGGGAATTGCCCTCACTGACCTTGCGATGCAAGCTGGCTTACCCAACTCAACAACACATCGCCTTTTAATGACTTTAGAACAACATGGTTTTGTTCGCCAAACTGGTGATTTAGGCCTATGGGTTATTGCTTCTCATGCTTTTATCATTGGTAGCAGCTTTTTAGAGAGTCGTAATTTGTTAGCCCTCGTCCACCCAATACTACGCCGCTTAATGGATGAATCGGGGGAAACTGTCAACTTAGCTATCCTAGACCATACAGAGTACGATGCCGTCATTGTTGACCAAGTACAATGCAATGCGCTAATGAGAATGTCAGCACCAATCGGAGGAAAACTGCCATTACACGCCTCGGGGGCAGGCAAAGCATTCATTGCTAACTTACCAGAAGACAAACTGGTTCCACTTTTAAGCCGTAAAGGTTTACATGCTTATACGCCTTATACATTAACTAACCCATCAGCTTTAAAAGAGAATTTACAACAGGCTAAAAAGCAAGGTTTTTCTTATGATGACGAAGAGCATGCATTAGGGTTACGCTGTATTGGGGCTTGTATTTATGATGAACACAAAGAAGCTTTCGCAGCCATTTCTATTTCAGGCCCATTATCACGTATCACTGACGACCGTATTACTGAATTAGGCGCTATGGTTATCAAAGCCGCAAAAGAAATAAGCCATGAATATGGCGCAAACCGCTAGCTAAACTAGTGAAAGTGAAAGTGAAAGTGAAATACAAAGCAACCTGTATTTCACTTAACCTTACAAAGCTTTTTACTGCCCTCTAATCACCTTGCTGATTTGTTGAAATAGTAGGCAACTTCAGAGTCTTTTCAAATAACTTAAATTTTTGCATATCACGGTACTTTTCAATGAGTGCCAACGCGATAGCCTCTGTTTCAGCATCCGCTTGTCCTTCAATATCTCGCGGTCGGAAATGCAATTGGAAAGCACGCAATGTTTTTTTCGTCTGTGGATCTAACTTACCTGATAGCGGGATTGTTGAATATCCATAAAAATTAAGCGCTTTTTGAATGCGTAACACGCTTGCGGGCTCATTGGCATTACGCCCCGCCAGAAATTTAGTGACTGTTTTTGGGTCAGGCCAAGCCCCTATACCATGTTGAGCAAGACGTTGCCATGGAAATGCCTTGCCTGGGTCTTGCTTGCGCAATGGTGCGATATCACTGTGACCAATAATATTTTCTGGGGGAATACTATAGCGCTGCATAATATCTTGGATGAGAGGTATCAATGCCACAATTTGCGCTTCATTGTAAGGAGCCCACTGTTGCTTTCCTTTAACATCCTTTTGTACCCCTGCATTAACGATTTCAATTCCAATAGAAATATCATTCAAACCATTATGCTGTAGCCAATAACTTTCACCTGCATGCCATGCTTTTAATGATTCGGGTACGAGTTGTAATACAACAGGCTGGCCATTTTTAGTTTCAGGTACACTCGGTATGAGAAAATGGGAGCTCACTTTGCCTTGCGTTAGTGTGGCTATGGAACGCGCATCATCGGAAACGGTGTAGTGAATAATGACATATTGAATGCGCTGACTACTATTTTTTGATGGGTAACGGTTATCGAGATAGTAACCTTTGTTCGAGGCCGAACAGCCTAATAGTAAAAAAGCAAACAATATCCCTATATATTTGAACATCAAACCATAGCCTTACTCTATTATTCATTAAGCTTTATTTAAGCATTGTGTCGCCTGCAATACTATCAATTTTCATGCACCAACAACATCACAATGCTTATTCTTTTTAGAAAAACAGATAATAGAAAATGAAATAAATGTTTAAATACATCATGTTAAAACCTTTTTAGCTCATATTAGAAACAAAAAAGGTTTTCTTATTAACGAAAAACATCCCCTTCTATTAAATGGTAGGGAACATTGGAAAAAGTAGAGAGAGAAGCGCCAGAAAAAATTATAATTATGATCACTAATAAGCTCCCCTCCTTAAAATAGAGACATATTGAATTGATTATTCTTATTTCTAGAATTTAATTTTAAGTAGTTACCATAGACATATTTTTTTCGAGTACTATGCAAAATTAATCGTCTAATTCTCTATAACGTATAAGTTATAACCTATTTTTTATACTAGGCATTTTAAAAGGGAATAAATTATTCATAAAATGTTATAAAAAGAAAATAAAAATTATCTTGCTTAGGTTATCGCTAACTCATTTTTTTCATACTCAACCTGCTTAGCAATGATTTTAGTAATCTCATTAATATCAATATCTAAAAAAATTACAATTTCAATTAGTTTATCTAAACTCAACTTATTAATACCTAACTCATATCGTGATACTTGCTGTTGGCTCAAATGAATAATCGAACCCAGCTCATTTCCTGATAACCCTTTACTCACTCTAGCCTTACGTAAATGATTACCTAGTAATGCATAAATATTTTTCTTTTTAGCTATATGCATAACCATCTCCTAAATGTAAATAAGAAAAATAATTTAGCTAGTATTATTCATTATAAAATTAATCATAACTATTTAAAATAGTTATGAGCAATCAAAGATAACAAGATTGATAGACAAACATCATTTTTATATACAAAAAAAATGAGGAAAATAATATATGTAAAGTAATCCATTGCTTTATAAAAGTTTTTTTATTTTTATAATTAAATTACATTTCTATATGTTTTTTTTGATCAAATCGATAATTTAATATACTTTTACATTTTAAATGTTACTAGAAATAATTAGTAACTAATCAAAATAATTATCTGTTTTTTATTATTAAATAATTTTCACTCTATATGTTAAATTTTTACATACGCAAAAATTGTGTTTTCCCTTTTTTATATCAAAAAACAGATTAATAATTTATCTTATTATTATAATATTCTCTATAGTCAGGCTAATAATCTGATTTCGGCCTAAAAACAACAATCCCGGCCTTCCCTTTTAAGTAATCGTTCAGTTCGATATCAATAACCTGAAGATTTCTACGTAGTGAAGAAGCATTTCTAAATATTGTTTTATTATCTTTACGTATTACAACACCCACATGACTTACATCTAATCCATCATCCTTTGAATAAACACCAATGTAATCCCCTGATTTTAATCTTAATGCTAAATCATCATCCACATATTTAACTGGAATATAGTTTATTAGTCTACTTTTAACAGGCAAACCTGATATATATCGCTGGTTATAATTTTTCAAATTAAGTTGTTTATTTACCCGAATAAAGTGTGGGCTTATTTCGCTAGTAATATCTACCACAATTGCCTCAGGTTCTTGCACCCAATCAGAGAAAAAATGCCGCCGATGTTTAAATGTAATATTTTGGTTGATATAACGAATATTGATTAAATTTGAAACAAACTGCTCGTAATTGTTAGAACGCTTAAAAGCCTCGATGTACTCTATGAATGTCATACAGTCCATCTCTTTCAAATTAATCACCAATTCTTCAGGTGATAGCGGACTCATATTCAAAGTTTGTTTATTGTAAGGTGTAGTTAAAAAATATCGGGTCAATACATCAATTTTTTCTGCTTGTGACGCATTCTGTAACTGCATTGCCGTTTGTTCATTAAAAACTTCAGTTAAAATTTTATATGACCCCGAAGCTAAGATAACCTCAGCCCTAACAAAATTTGCCAATAACACTATAAATGCAGCTATAACTAGCCTTAACATCCTGCAGCTCTTCTCATGAATACAACCTAACCTTCGACAATCATCTAATTGAATTTTGATGATAAAATCATCAACTAAGCCACTATAGCATGCTTATTTGTCTATTTCCTACCCTGTCCACACCATAATATAAATTTGATTCAGATCACAGATAGCTTCGAATATTCATTTTCTATATTGCAACTCCTCCGCTTTCATTGAACAATGTTACCGGTAACATTGATGCTATAGTTCACAAGTAAATAACGATAGGCACAACCCGAATTGACTTGCAGTTTGATTCATCTTTTTACTGCACTATGGAGCAATTATCATGAGCATGACCACCTCTAAAGAGACAAATCCTTCAGTGATCAATAAAGAACTTGATCGCATCACTCAACGTATCATTTCTCGTTCACTGAAAACTCGAGCTGCTTATCTCAAAAAAATAGAGCAGGCTCGTTGTATGACCGTCCATCGAGCATCACTCGCTTGCGGTAACCTTGCCCATGGCTTTGCAGCATGCCAAAGCGAAGAAAAACAAATTCTTAAAAGCATGACTCGCTCTGATATTGCAATCATCAATTCCTACAATGATATGCTTTCTGCTCATCGTCCCTACGACAAGTACCCTGAACAACTCAAAAAAGCATTATTAGAAGCTGGCTCAATTGGCCAAGTCGCTGCGGGTGTCCCAGCAATGTGTGATGGCGTAACCCAAGGGCAAGATGGGATGGAACTATCGATGCTAAGTCGAGATGTCATTGCCATGTCAACTGCCATTGGCCTATCCCATAATATGTTTGATGGTGCGCTCTATTTAGGTATTTGCGACAAAATTGTTCCAGGCTTAATGCTTGGCGCACTTTCATTTGGTCACCTTCCTGCAATATTTGTCCCAGCAGGTCCAATGGCAACAGGCTTACCAAATAAAGAAAAGGTTCGTATTCGCCAGCTGTATGCTGAAGGCAAAGTTGATCGACTCGCTTTATTAGAAGCCGAAGCCGCCTCTTACCATGGGATCGGCACCTGTACTTTTTACGGTACTGCCAACTCGAATCAAATGATGATGGAGGTCATGGGGTTACATCTACCCGGTGCGTCATTTGTACCACCTGACTCTCCACTACGGGATGCATTAACAGAGGCTGCCGCACGACAAATTACGCGTTTAACTGAACAATCGGGCCAGTACTTACCTATCGGTCAACTGGTTAACGAAAAAGTTATTGTCAACGGTATCGTCGCATTGCTCGCGACGGGAGGCTCAACTAACTTAACCATGCATCTTGTTGCTATAGCAAGAGCCGCAGGGATCATTATCAATTGGGATGATTTTTCCGATATTTCAGCTATTGTTCCACTTATTTGCCGTATCTATCCTAATGGCCAAGCGGATATCAACCAATTCCAAGCCGCAGGTGGCGTAGCTTTGCTTATCCACCAGCTATTACAAAAAGGTTTATTATATAACGATGTCCATACCGTAGCAGGATTCGGGCTGGAACGTTATACCATGGAACCTTGGCTAAATAATGGCCAACTTGAATGGCGAGAAGGCCCTAAATCCTCGTTTAATCCTGATGTTATCGCTGAAATAGAACACCCATTCTCACCTCATGGGGGCACAAAATTACTTTCTGGTAACTTAGGGCGTGCCGTGATGAAAACATCAGCAGTTCCTGAAGAAAATCAAGTTATTGAAGCTCCAGCAGTCGTATTTAACAACCAAAATGAGATTGCATCACACTTTGAAGCAGGTGAGCTTAATAAAGATTGTATTATTGTTGTCCGCTTCCAAGGGCCATCCGCGAATGGCATGCCTGAACTTCATAAACTCATGCCTCCTCTGGGTGTACTTATGGATAAAGGCTACAAAGTCGCGTTAGTTACTGATGGTCGCTTGTCCGGAGCATCCGGTAAAGTACCATCTGCAATTCATGTCACCCCTGAAGCTTATAATGGTGGGTTGTTAGCAAAAGTAAAAAATGGCGATATCATTAGGGTAAATGCATTGACTGGAGAATTACAATTACTAGTTGATGAAGAAGAACTCAATAAACGCCAACCCTTCGAGGCTGATTTAACTGCTGAGCGTAGTGGTTGTGGAAGGGAGCTTTTCGGTGCATTAAGAAGACATTTATCAGGTGCCGAAGAAGGTGCTTGTAGTATTGATTTTTAATCTATTTTCATTGAATAGGAATAGAAAATGAATAATTGGAAAATGACCGCTGAAAGCGTATTAAAACAAGGCCCTGTCGTCCCTGTTATTGTTATCAAAAAATTAGAACAAGCGGTTCCTCTTGCAAAAGCATTAGTCAAAGGTGGCATTAGAGTGTTAGAAGTCACTTTACGTACGGAGTGTGCTATCGATGCTATTCGCCTCATTGCAAAAGAAGTGCCTGAGGCTATTATTGGCGCAGGTACTGTTATTAATGCAAAACAACTCGCTGAAGTTACTGAAGCTGGAGCACAATTCGCAATTAGTCCCGGTTTGACAGATGAATTACTCAATGCAGCAACCAAAGGAGATATTCCTTTAATCCCTGGAATTTCAACTGTTTCTGAACTTATGCTTGGTATGCAATATGGCCTGAAAGAGTTCAAATTTTTCCCAGCGGAAGCCAATGGTGGCGTTAAGGCGCTAAAAGCCATTGCGGGCCCTTTCTCACAAGTCAAATTTTGCCCAACCGGTGGAATATCGCTAGATAATTACCTTAACTATTTAGAATTAGATAGTGTTCTGTGTATTGGTGGCTCTTGGTTAGTGCCTGAAGAGGCTTTGAATTCAGGCAATTATGAAAAAATTACCCAACTTGCTCAAGAAGCTGTACAAGGCGCAAAAAAATAGCATTCCCGAAAAACGACTCAATGCTTGCTGAGTCGTTTTTAATTGCCTTTAATTAATACGCGACTATTCCCATTAGTTGCGTATTATAGTTATGCAACCTCACTGAATTTATGGCAAAAACGTAATTCCTCACGATAGGCATAAACATCTTCTACGTGCCCCGCCAAAATTCTATTTTGTAACTTTTGCCAATAATCTGCGGAAAATAAATCTGCATGATATTGTTGCAAGTAATGACGAATTTTCTCATTTTGGCAAATAAAAGAAGCAAACTCTTCAGGGAAAACATCTTGCTCACCAATGCTATACCATGGCTCACTAGATAATTCTTGCTCAGGGTATAATGGCTCAGGAATTTTACGAAAATTCACCTCTGTCATATAACAGATTTCATCATAATCATAAAAAACAACACGGCCATGCCGCGTTACTCCAAAATTTTTAAACAACATATCTCCGGGGAAAATATTCGCAGCCGCTAACTGTTTAATCGCCCAGCCATATTCATTTAATGCATTATGTAATTGCGCGTCAGTGGCATTATCCATATAAATATTCAATGGGATCATCTTTCTTTCCATGTACAAATGACGAATCAATATGTTATCGCCTAAATCTTCAATTTGAGATGGAACCTCTTTCAATAATTCCACCATTAACTCATCGCTGATGGAAGACTTACTAATCACAAAATTTTCAAACTCTTGGGTGTCAGCCATACGGCCAACTCTATCGTGCTCTTTAACCAAACGATAGCATTCTAAAACTCGTTCTCGTGTTACTTGCTTTTGTGGCGCAAATTGATCCTTAATAATTTTAAAAACACGATCGAAAGAAGGGGACGTAAAGACCAACATCACCATTCCTTTAACACCTGGTGCAACCGTAAATTGCTCTCGTGAAAAATTAATATAGGCGAGATACTCTCTGTAATACTCTGTTTTTCCATGCTTTTGACAGCCAATTGCCATATATAATTCGGCAATTGACTTACTGGGTAAGATCTCCCTCAACCAAAAAACCAGTGCTGCAGGAAAAGGAGCATACACCATAAAATAGGAACGAGCGAAACCAAACACAATACTGGCTTCATCAAACTCGGTTAAACACGTATCAATATAAATGTGCTGACAATCATCATGATGAATAGGAAGTAAGAATGGATAGACCTCATCATTAATATAAATTTTACCAATCAGCCAAGCTGCCTTATTACGATAAAATAGCTCATTTGCGATATGAAAGCTGACTTTCTGGCTTTCAATATCGGAAAATTTTGTTTTTAATACATTGATAATACAATGAATATCTAAATTTAAATTCCGCCATTTTAACCTTAGCGGTAACCCACTTAATATAGTAAACAATAACTCATCTAAATTATTATTAACAAAGTATTCGCGAGCTAGAGGCCTAGGAGCAATAGAAAAGCGTCTCGCAGGCTGAGACGTAAAAATAAATAAATTATCTTGTGTCAGCTCCCGATGCTGAAATAACCGGCAGTAAACTGAATTAAAGAAGCTTTCTGCTATTTCAAACCTTGGATAATCTGGTAATAAGGTTTTATAAACATTTTTTATTTGAGCCAGTTTATCGGGTGTTAAAGATTGAACTAGCCCCATAAACTGTAGCTGAGCGACAACTAAACCAACATGGTGATCATACAGCTGAATTCTTCTTTTCATCGCATGCTGAATTGCATGCCAATCTGCCTGCTCAAACCTTTCTTGTGCACCTGAGGTTATCTCAAGGAAACGACCATATTGAGCATCAAAACCCTGTAAAATGGTCTGAGCTATTATCTGTTCTGTCGTCAATATCATAACCACTCCTATAAGAATACAGACTTATTTTGAATAAAAAACAGGCACTAAACGTGCCTGAAAAATTAACAGATACAGCTAACCAACAGAAACACCGATTGAAAGGGAAATAATCTGACTAGAATTGCTCTTCTTCAGTCGAGCCAGTTAATGCTGTCACTGATGAAGTGCCACCTTGAATAACTGTTGTCACTTTATCAAAATAGCCTGTTCCTACCTCCTGTTGATGCGAAGAGAAGGTATAACCTTTATTAATTGCAGCAAACTCACACTCTTGGACTTTTTCAACATAATGCTTCATGCCTTCACCTTGTGCATAGGAATGAGCTAAGTCAAACATGTTGAACCACATACTGTGAATACCTGCTAGCGTAATGAATTGGAAGCGGTACCCCATTGCTGAAAGCTCATCTTGGAATCGTGCGATCGTGCTGTCATCTAAATTCTTTTTCCAATTAAATGAAGGAGAGCAATTGTAAGCTAATAATTTACCAGGGAATTTAGCATGAATAGCTTCAGCAAACTGTCTTGCCGCTTCAAGGTCAGGTTTTGACGTTTCACACCAAACAAGGTCTGCGTAAGGTGCATAAGCTAACCCACGACTAATTGCTTGCTCAATTCCTGCTTTGGTTCGGAAAAAACCTTCAGAAGTGCGTTCCCCAGTAACAAATGCCGCATCATAGGCATCACAGTCAGATGTTAGAAGATCTGCTGCATCAGCATCAGTTCTAGCAACTAAAATAGTTGGCACACCTGAAACATCCGCCGCTAAACGAGCAGCAACCAGTTTTTGAATCGCCTCTTGGGTAGGCACAAGAACTTTCCCCCCCATATGGCCACATTTTTTAACCGCGGCTAATTGGTCTTCAAAATGAACCGCAGCTGCTCCAGCTTCTATCATATTTTTCATGAGCTCGAAGGCATTTAATACGCCACCAAAACCCGCTTCCGCATCCGCGATAATAGGTAAAAAATAATCAATATACTCTTTATTGTCAGGGCCAATACCATTCGCCCACTGAATTTGATCTGCCCGACGGAATGTATTATTAATTTTCTTAACTACCGATGGTACTGAATCGACAGGGTAAAGTGATTGGTCCGGGTACATACTCGATGATGTATTTGCGTCCGCAGCTACCTGCCAACCTGATAAATAAATAGCTTCAATACCGGCTTTCGCTTGTTGTAGCGCTTGCCCACCCGTTAAGGCTCCCAGTGCATTTACATAACCTTTCTTTGAACCGCCATGTAGTTGATCCCAAAAGCGTTCTGCACCTTTGCGTGCTAAAGAGTGTTCGATATGCACAGAACCACGCAATTTCACCACTTCTTCCGCTGTATATGGGCGAGTAATACCTTTCCAACGTGGTTGTTTCCATTCATTTTCTAATTGGGCAATTTGTTCTAAGCGCGATGTTGTCATGATCCACTTCCTTTATAAGAATATGTAGGGTTTATCGAATTTTTTATTCACAATGATTAATCTAATAATTGGTATCCAGGGATAGTTAAGAATTCTATAAGCTCATCCTGTGTAGTAATCCGCCTCATCAGTTCTGCAGCCTCACGGAAACGGCCACTTTGAAAACGCTTATCACCAAGTTCTTTTTGGATAACCTGTAACTCTTCATCTAACATTTCTTCAAATAATGCCTTAGTGACTTTTTCACCGGTGGACAAGGTTTTACCGTGGCGGATCCACTGCCAAATTGAAGTGCGTGAAATTTCTGCTGTCGCAG
The DNA here is from genome assembly GCF_028480325.1 of Providencia sp. PROV182. NCBI lineage: Bacteria > Pseudomonadati > Pseudomonadota > Gammaproteobacteria > Enterobacterales > Morganellaceae > Providencia > Providencia sp. PROV182. Next base: position 18,006 of record NZ_JAMPOL010000017.1, read on the forward strand.
CATCCTCCATCAAACCATAGATAGGTACACAGCCATTCCCTGAAATCCATGCTTCAATATATTGCACAGCAACGCGAATATTAGCCCGCATCCCCGCTTCAGTTCGCTCACCGGCACAAGGTTCTAATAACTGGTCAGCTGTAATTTCTTCATCGAAATCACGAGATACATGTAGTTGGTTTTGGCGCTCACCAAGTACTTGATTAAACACGTTCATAACGGTATCCGCTAAACCTGGGTGCGCAATCCAAGAGCCATCATGGCCATTTCTCGCTTCTAGTTCTTTGTCTGCTTTTACTTTCGCTAGAATAGTTTCATTTTCTTCGGGGTCCTTGCTCGGTATAAAAGCAGACATTCCCCCCATCGCAAATGCTCCGCGGCGGTGGCACGTTTTAATTAATAAGCGCGAATAGGCACTTAAAAATGATTGTGTCATTGTGACAACTTGGCGGTCTGGCAATACTCGGTCAGCATGCTCCTTCAATGTTTTGATATAACTAAATATGTAGTCCCAACGCCCACAATTCAGCCCCACAACGTGGTGACGCATGTGATATAAGATTTCATCCATTTGGAATACAGCAGGTAATGTTTCGATCAGTACAGTTGCTTTGATCGTGCCCCGAGGTATACCCACGGAGTCTTCAGCCAGACTAAAAACATCGCTCCACCATTTTGCTTCCTGACAAGACTCAAGTTTTGGGATATAAAAGTAAGGACCACTCCCTTTTTCTAATAACGCTTGATAGTTATTAAAAAAGTAAATAGCGAAATCAAACAGGCCTCCAGGAATAGGCTTACTTCCTGATAAAACATGTTTTTCATCTAAATGAAGACCACGAACACGAGCAATCAAAACTGCTGGATTTGATTTTAATTGGTAAACCTTTCCATTTTCGTTGGTATAAGAAATATCACCGCGGATCGCATCCCTTAAATTGATTTGGCCATCGATCAATTTTTCCCATGAAGGTGAAAGGGAATCTTCAAAATCTGCCATAAATACTTTTACATTGGCATTTAAGGCATTAATAACCATTTTACGTTCAACCGGACCCGTAATTTCGACACGGCGATCTTGTAAATCTTCAGGGATACTTTGAATTTTCCAATCTGATTTTTTTATGGAATCAAATTCTGAAATAAAGTTAGGTAAAGAACCAGCATCTATCTTTTGCTGTCTGACCTCTCTATCTTTTAATAATTTTTCTCGGCGAGGAAGAAACTCTTCAACTAGTTTAGAAAGAAATGCAATAGAATCAATATGTAACACTTGTCTTTCAAACTGTTCAATATTCTTTGTGAATGTTAATTCCGATATAGATAATTGCTGCTCCATCGACCAAACCCTCATTCATCGTTGACTATGAAATAAGCATAAGATCAAAATAGATATAAATCAAAAACGATTTCCATTTTAATTAAAAAGTCAAATATCTTATTGATAATAATGAATTTTAAATAAATTTATAAATTGATTAACCATTCCTTTGACTAGTCAAAAATGTTAAATAGTCGTTAAATCAACTAATTATAGAAAACTGTATTTTTAAAATTTTTCTTTGAAAACAAAAAAAGCAGCTAATAAATAGCTGCTTTCAGACTAACTGTGGTACCACTTTTACTATATAAGCCTAACTTTAACTGGTATAACCAGTAAAAATACTTATCTTATTATAATTTTTAAATTTATATTTCTTTTTTTAATCTAACGTTGGTTCCATATTAGTAAGATCAAAAGGTGTGATCTGATACACATAATAATTCAACCAATTTGAGAACAACAAGTGCCCATGACTACGCCAGCTCACGAGCGGAGGGTTGCTGGGATCATCATTTTTAAAATAATTGCATGGGATCTGAGGAGAAATTCCAGCATCTAGATCACGCCAATATTCTTGTGCAAGGGTGTCCCCATCATATTCGGGATGGCCTGTCACAAATGCTAAGCGTTTATCTTTTGACCCAAATAAATAAGCACCAGCCTCCTGTGAACTTGCTAAAATCTCTAGATCAGTGTGCTGGCGAATAAGGTCTTCCGGAAAATCAGCGTAGCGAGAGTGAGGTGCATAAAATGATCCATCAAACCCTCTAGTGAGTAAAGCATACGGCTCTAACGTATCATGCTGATAAATACCAGATAGTTTTTCTTCTCTAGTCCATTTTGGTAAGTCATACAAGACCTTTAAAGCCGCTTGTACAGCCCAACAAACGAAAAGGGTTGATGTCACATGTTGTTTCGCCCAAGCTATCACCCTTTCTATTTGTTGCCAGTATAATACGTCATTAAACTCAACCAGACCTAACGGAGCTCCCGTTACAATTAAGCCATCAAAGTTTTGATCCTGTATATCCTCAAAATCGCAATAAAAGGTATTTAAGTGCTCCGTTGGGGTATTCTTTGATTCTCGCTGGTCAATTCGTAATAGTTGAATATCAACCTGTAATGGTGTGTTCGACAGCAAACGCAGAAACTGGTTTTCAGTTTCTATCTTTTTCGGCATCAAATTGAGTATTAATACTTTCAAGGGACGGATCTCTTGATGACTTGCTCTTGTTGTTGTCATAACAAAAACATTTTCTTCTCTCAAGAAATTAACTGCCGGTAGTTCATCTGGTAAACGAATAGGCATCATTCATCCCCCCTTTTATCTGTTTATACGTTTAGACTTCTAGAATGCTAAATAATCTAACTAATGTTATCCGTCTTGTCGAGCCTTTCAAGGTTAAATGAAATAATTTCAAGCACTGTAACTTATAGTTTATTTCTAATAATTATATACAGCTATTAACCTTCTTATCTTCAATATATTGTATTAGTGATTACTACTTTTATTTGCCATAAGCTATTAGTAATTATTCTGTGAATAATATCTAAGATACTGTTATTTGATTGGGCTCTTATTCTAGCTGCTATACTGGCTTCCAAATTATGATGACGATTTAAATTCAATTAAAATATTAAACCGGAGTTGTTACTCACTACTTTGCATTTAGAATATCTATTCGTCACACCAATACAACCGCTTATCCCCCATTGCTTCTCCTAACTCCTGCCACCCCACCTTCACCAACAGCCACCATCCCCTT